>NZ_ASRV01000181.1 GCF_000401215.1 Clostridium sartagoforme AAU1
ACTACTATAATTACTACTCCATAAAACCCCTTTATTATTTTTAATAATATATCCTTAATCATAAAGCTTCCCTCTTACTTCATTACATATCTCCATATATTCTTGTTTTTTTCTTATATCCTTGTCACCAAAATATTTATTATTAATTAGACTATGAATTCTTCCATCTTTCATGACTATTATATACTCACCTAAAAAAACAGCTTCTTCAATACTATGTGTAACTAAAATCATTGTATTTTTCTTTTATTTCTTATTTCTAAAAGTAGCTCCTGAATTTTCTCTTTATTTATAGAATCTAAAGCTGATGTTGCTTCGTCTAATAATAATATCTCCGGATTTCTTATTATTGTTCTTGCAATTGCAACTCTTTGCTTTTGCCCTCCGCTTAGTTCCTTGGGATATTTATCTTTTAAACTTATTAAATCTAACTCTTTTAATACATCATTAACTAATTTCTCTTTTTCCTTTTTGGTACAATTATATTTATTTAGTCCAAGTTCTACATTCTTATATACTGTAAACCAATTAAATAACCCTAAGTTTTGTAATATTAAAGAAGTCTCCCCTTCTATTTCTAATTTCCCTTCATAATTAGAAATAAGCCCTGCTATAGTGTATAGCAGGGTTGTCTTTCCACATCCTGATTTCCCTATAATTGCATAAGTTTTCTCTTTTTCAATAGATAAGCTCATTTTATCTATTGCTATTTCATTCTTATACTTAACGGTTAAATCACTTATCCTTATCATATTACTTTACAAATTTTCCTTCTAATAAAGCATCTGGCTTTACTGATAAATCCTTATTTAAAGTTTTTTCAGTCCAGTCTATTATACTTTGTAAATATTCGTCACTTGGAAGGGCTGCTTTTTTATATGTTGGTAATACCATAATATCTTTTACAGCAGGATTTGTATTTGGTATTTTTTCAATTAATATCTCTTTTGCTATTTCAGGGTTTTTATTAATTTCATCTACAGCTTTATTATAAGCTTCATGGAAAGCTGTTATAGTTTTTGGTTTTTCTTTTATAGATTTCCCAGTAAATACTAAGCAATCAGGTGAAAATTCATCATCCATTCCATATATATTCTTTTTTAAACCTTGTAACTCTCCATTTGAAGCTACTGGCTCTGGGAATAAACTCATATCAACTTCACCACTTTTTAAAGCCGCAAGTCTAGCTGGTATCTCATTTATAAATACCTTTTCCACATTATATTTATCTCCAAGCCACTTATCTATTAAATAATTGGAAACACTTACTTCCATCATACCTACTTTTATCTCTTTTTTATCAGTTGCTCCTTCATTTTCTAGTACAGGAAACATTCCGTCTGTCATTGTTGTTGCCTTTATGTCAAACCCACCATCAACATTAGTTGCAACTGCTATAAAATCTGTCATTGCTCCATCTATAGCATTACTTTGAAGAGCACTTTGTCTATTTTGAGCATTAGTATATATTTCTATTTCTACATTTATTCCTGCTTCTTCAAAATATCCATTTTTTTCTGCAATAAGTATTGGGGCTGTGTCCACAGCTGGCATTAGACCTATTTTTAATGTTGTATCTTCTACTAAAACTTCTTCATTCTGTTCATTACCTTTACATCCAATTAAAATAATTGAGAACATTGATATTAAAATTATTGATAATAATTTCTTAAAATTTCTCATTTGTTAATCCTCCTACAAACTTTTAATCATACTTATTATAGTTAATCAGACAAACTATTTCAATATTTTAAAAAATATTATTCCCCAAACTATCAATTCCTTCATTTTTACTTCTTATTAAAATAATTAATACCTATTACATGTCTTACTTCATTAAGAAAAATCACTAATATCCCATAGATATTAGTGATTCTTTTATTACTTCTTAAATTTCAATGTTACTTTAAATAAATCGCCATCTATTTCTACATTTAAATTTCCACCTTGAAGCTCAACAAAACTCTTTGCTATTGCTAATCCAAGCCCTGACCCTTCTGTATTTCTTGATTTATCTCCTCTAGCAAATCTTTCTACTATTTCTTCTGATGTGAAGTCTATTTCATTTGCTGACATATTTTTTAATGTTACATAAACCTCTTCATTGCCATCTACTATATCTATAAAAACTCTTGAATTTGGCATTGAATATTTGACTATATTTATTAATAAATTTTCAAATACTCTAAAGGTTTTTTGACTATCTAAAGGTACTATTACTTTATTTTCTGGGAAATTCCATTTAAACTTTAATGATGATTCTTCAATTTTATCACTTAATTCAAATTGTGTTTGCTTCATAAGCGAAACTATATCCACATTCAATATATTTAATTGCACATTTTTACTTGTTGCCTTACTTACTTCGAATAAGTCTTCTATCAAATTTTTAAGCCTTTGAGATTTCCTATCTAATGTATCTAAATAAAGTTTTCTATTTTCTTCACTTATATTTTCATCCTTTAGTAAATCTATATAAGTAATTATTGATGTTAATGGTGTTTTTAAATCATGAGAAACATTAGATATAAGATCTGTTTTCATTCTTTGACTTTTCACCTCCTCATCAACTGCATTTTTAAATCCTTTTTGTATTTTTTGAAGTTCATCTTTTAATGGTTCAAAAACCTTTAAGTCTTCTTTTATCTCTACATCTAAATTTCCTCCGGCAATTTTATTTGTAGCTTCTAATAAAATATTATATTTTTCTTTTATTTCACTCATATACTTTCTTAATATGAAGAACAGTACTATTGAATATACTATAGCTCCAAATATTCCTCCAAACCATAGAAGACTACAAAACATTACTATTACAAAATTAATTGCTACTAATTTTAAAAGATATTTATTGCTATTTTCATTAAAATCAATTTTGGATAAATTATTCATAACACTTCTTGATTTTCTAATTATAAATAATGTAAATCTACCAACTAAAGTATTTTCTTTTATATACTTTATAATTCCTTTCTTAAATATATGCTTTAATAAAGAAATTGCTATGAAAGCTGAAAATAATAAAGCTATCCAATATATTACATTAATGATATACAAACCATATCTAGAAACTGATTCGCTTAATCCATATATCTTAAGTCCATTAATAACTTCTGTATTATATAATGTTCCATATATAATTTCTGGTGATAAACTGACACATGCTGTTATTGATATTATTAAAGTTGCCAGTATTTCTAAAGGGATGTTTAACAACTTTGATATTATCTTATCTTCCTTAGATTTCTTATAAGAAATTATTAAGGACATTAATATTACTACTGCATAAATAATAATTGCATAAGGAGCTAGCGCATCTCCATAAACCCAATTTCCTATATTTAATGAATTATAGTAAATATCATCATCGGAATATGATAAGTTTTTAGGTATTCCATAAACTATAGTCACATTTTTAGGATTTATTATTTCTTCTTCATAATCTAATCCCAAGTAACCTTTTAAGTTTCCATTTTTATTACTGTAATAGTTATATCCATATTGATTGGTATTTTTAATATTTACATTTCCTTCACTATCAAATTCAATTACTATATAATAATTGTAATAATTTAATATGTCTTGATTTTTTATGTTACTATTTATGAGTAATGATAAGTCTTGTTTGGTATTTGTTAATTTTTCATTATTTAGATTATCTATTATTAGATAATCTAAATTTTTCAACTCATTAGTTAACCTTGTTTTCAAATTTTTAAATTGTTCTTCATATACTAATAATGTATCTGTATTTTTTTTAACTTTTTCACTTAAATACAAATCACTATAATTTACTGATTTTCCTGTTTCTTTTTCAATAAGAAGTTTATTCAATACAAAATTACTTTTATATAAATCATGTTGTATATATTCATATCTTGTTCCTTGATTGCTATCTTTAGCTATACTATCTATTCTTTCATATAAAGAAACCATTATTATCGAAAGCATCATAATGATTAAAATAACTATTCCACTTATATAATATTTTTCTTTAGAGTTTTTCAATTTTGTATCCAACTCCCCACACCACCTTTAAATATTTCGGATTTTTTGGATCGAATTCTATTTTTTCTCTTATGTTTCTTATGTGTACCATTATTGTATCTGTATTTATTGCTTTTTCATTCCATACTCTTTCATATATTTCTTCGGAAGAAAATACTCTTCCTGGGCTTTTCATAAGCAATTGAAGAATTTTAAATTCTATAGGGGTAATTTTAACTAAACTGCCATCAACAGTAAGCTCAACTTTGTTAACATTAAGTTCAAGTCCTCCTATACTATAGATATCCTCTTTATTAACTTCTTCTTTTTCTGTGCCAACTAAGTTTAAGTATCTGGAATATCTTCTAATTTGTGAGTTCACTCTAGCGATTAATTCTAGAGGCGCAAAAGGCTTGGAAACATAATCATCTGCTCCTATATTTAGTCCCATTATCTTATCAATTTCTTCTGATTTTGCAGATAACATTATAATTGGAAAATCATACTTTTCTCTTAGTTTAATTGTCATCTGTATTCCATCCATTAATGGCATCATTATATCAACAATAGCTAAGTGTATTATTTGTTTTTCTATTATTTCTAGCCCATCTATACCATTATGTCCTACCAAAACCTTATATCCTTGATTTTTCAAATATATTTCTACTGCTCTAGCAATCTCCTTATCATCCTCAACAACCAAAATATTATATGAATTCATAATTTTTCTCCTTCATTTCTTAATATATAACTATTATATCCTATAAGAACTTTTAATAAAGTTACATCTTAACTTAATAGTATTTCTAAATAATTAAGAAAAACTCTTTATATTTCTAAAGAATTTCTAAAGACCTTTTCCCTTAGTATTCTTCTTTTAAGTTTATTTTTTTGATTGTTAGTTGATAAATGCTTTATATTGCTTTAATTATCTTAGTTAATTTATCTTCTATTTCGTTGCTATTAATAATTAAAACTATAGATACGGCTATTATTATTCCCCATATCCATAATGGTACTGTTATACTTGCTGACCCCATTGCTGATGCTATTAAGATTTCCCATGGCCTTGTAAGTATTAATATAATGAAATATTTTTTAAAGCTCATTCCACTAATCCCTACTAAAAAATTAATTATATCATCAGGAAAAAATGGAAATAATAACATTAAAGCTATAGTAATTTCTCCCTTTGAAGAATTTATTAAGTTTTCATACTTTTTCAAAGACTTCTGGCTCACAAACTTTTCTGTAAATGCTTTTCCATATATTCTTGATAATGAAAACACGATAGCTGAACCACAAATTATAGCTAAAGTAGTTATAATAAACGAACCCCACATTCCAAATATCATAGCACCTGCTACTGCAGTTACATTACTTGGTATTGGAGCTATAATAATAGATATTAATTGTAATATAAAAAATACTATATAAGCCTTACTACCAAACCCTTCTATATAGGCTTTTAATTGTTCTAATGAAGTCATATATCCTAAAATACCACTATATTTTAAGTATACTACTATTGTTATAACTAAGAGTATTATTAAACTTAAACCTATCTTTTGCTTTGTTTTACTTTTATTCATTAACTCATTCCTTCTTAAAATGATTTTTCTTATTTAAAGATAAATAAGAATTTATTAATTTTAGTATAAGATGAACTTCTTAAAATATTTTTCATATAAAAATAAAGATTTCCTAAATTTAAGCTTAAAAAATCCTTATAAATGACTAATTCATGCAAACTTTTACTTAACTTCAAAATTATTCTTCAAAATCCTTTTTTAATTTCTAATATTTTAAAATTTTTGTTGCTTATTTATCTATTTAATGTTATTCTTATTAGGCAGTTGGTACGTAAAGTGCTAATTACCGTGGAGCTTGGTTTGTCTTTCGCCGGATTACCAAGCTCCACTTTATTTTTATAATTTTATACAAAAGTGGACACATGTAAACTTACTTATTCTGCCGCTTTACTCTAAGAAAAATTAATCTTACATATTTCTACTTAAAAACTGAATGTAGGAAAGGATATAAATATGGATTTTAAAGATTTAAAAATAAATAGTAAACTAATTTATTCATTAAAAAATAATGGTATTATAACACCTACTAAAGTTCAAATGGATGTTATTCCTGAAATAATTAGCAAAAAAGATGTTATAGGAAAATCAAAAACTGGAACTGGAAAAACCCTAGCATTTTTATTACCTATACTTCAAAGAATAGATAATACTTCTAAAAATACTGAGGTTCTAATTTTATCTCCAACTAGAGAATTAGCAATCCAAATAACTGAAGAAGCTAATAAATTTAATATAAATGATATAGGAATTTTAGCTGCTTACGGTGGAAAAGATGTTGGTTCTCAATTAAAAAAACTTAATAAAGGCATTAATTTAATTATTGCAACTCCAGGAAGATTACTTGATCATTTAGAAAGAAAAAGTATAAGTTTAAGTAAGCTAAATACAATTGTTATTGATGAAGTTGATCAAATGCTTTTAATGGGATTTAAAAATGAAATTGAAAAAATAATGTCTTACGCTCCTAAAAAGCTTCAAACTCTTTGCTTTTCTGCAACTATAGACTCTAAAGTAAAAAAACTAGCTTATAGATATATGAATAATCCAACTATCATAGATATTACAGAAAATGAAGAATCTGAAATTCCCAATATTAAACAAGAAGTAGTTAAAACTACGGATAGATGGAAAGTAGATGCTTTAGTTAAGATTCTAGAAGAAGATAATCCTTTTATGTCTATTATCTTTTGTAGAACTAAAAGAAGAGCTGATGAACTAGAAGTAAAACTTGCTGCCAAAGGTATAAAAGCTGCTAAAATACATAGTGATGTTCCTCAAAATAAAAGAGAAAAGATAATGAAATCTTTTAGAGATTGTGAGATTCAATATTTAATTGCAACTGATGTTGCCTCAAGAGGAATAGATGTTACTGGAGTTACTCACATATATAATTATGATGCACCAGAAAGCGTTGAAAGCTATATTCATAGAATAGGAAGAACAGCTCGTGCTGGAGATAGTGGTTATACTTGTCTTATTACGGATCCTAAAAATTATAATATTTTAGAAGAAATAGAAAACTATTTAAAATATACAATTCCTGAACGTGAAGTTAATTTTAAATAAAAAAAGCTGCAATTGCAGCTTTTTTTACTTGTAGTTGTAATTTATAATGATCTTCTACTTTAATTTCCAGATTTCATTATTGTATTGTTCAATAGTTCTATCTGAAGAGAAGAATCCGGCTTTACTAATATTAACTAAAACTTTTTTATTCCAAGTTTCTCTATCTTCATAAGCTTTAAATACTATTTCTTTAGTTTTGATGTAATCTTCAAGATCTAGTAATGTCATGAACCAATCCTTATTGATTAATTCTTTATGAAGTCTTGTTAAGTTTTCTTCATCTCCAACTGCTATCATTTCATCGCTTACTATAAAGTCAACTAATTCCTTTATTGCAGGCTTTTCATAATATTTCTTAGAAACGTAATCTGCTTTTTTATAATGCTCTATAACAGTCTCACTACTTTCTCCAAAGATATAAATATTCTCATCACCAACTAATTCATGTATTTCAACATTAGCTCCATCTTCTGTACCTAAAGTTAATGCTCCATTTAGCATAAACTTCATATTACCTGTTCCAGAAGCTTCTTTAGATGCTAGTGAAATTTGCTCTGAAACATCGCAAGCTGGAATTAGTTTAGATGCCTTTGTTACATTATAGTTTTCTATCATAACAACCTTTAAGTATTTATTAACTTCAGGATCATTATTTATAATTTCTTGTAAGCATAAGATAGTATGAATTATATCTTGAGCTATTATATAAGCTGGTGCAGCCTTTGCTCCAAATATCATTGTTATTGGAGTCGTTGGAATATTTCCCTTTTTAATATCTAAATACTTATGAATAATATAAAGTACATTCATTTGTTGTCTCTTATATTCATGAAGTCTCTTTATTTGAATATCAAATATAGAATTTTCATCTATTGCAACATCTTGAGTTTCTTTTAAATAATTTTTAAGAACAATTTTATTATTCTTTTTAATTTCTCCAAGCTTATTTAAAACAGTTTTATCATCTATATATTTTATTAAATTTTCTAATTTAGTAGCATCCTTTTTAAAGTTTTCTCCAATTAATTCACTTATAAACTTAGTAAGTTCATTATTGCAGTGGATTAACCATCTTCTAAATGTTATTCCATTTGTCTTATTATTAAACTTTTCTGGATAAATATCATAAAATGGCTTTAACTCTTCTTCTTTTAATATCTCAGTATGAAGTGCGGCAACCCCATTTACACTAAATCCATAATGAATATCCATATGAGCCATATGAACTCTATTATCTTTATCTATTATAGCTACTTTTTCATCATCATACTTAGCTTTTACCTTATTATCTAATTCTCTTATAATTGGCATTAATTGTGGAACAACTTTATCTAAATATTCTATTGGCCATTTTTCTAATGCTTCTGCTAATATTGTATGATTTGTATATGCACAAGTCTTTGTAACTATTTCAATAGCCTCTTCCATTCCTATTCCTCTTTCTCCTAAAAGACGAATTAATTCAGGAATAACCATTGATGGATGTGTATCATTTATTTGAATAACTACATGATCATATAATTTATGCAAATCATATCCATTTTCTTCAGCTTCTAATAAAATTAATTGAGCTGCATTACTTACCATAAAGTATTGTTGATATATTCTTAATAAATGTCCTGCTTTGTCGCTATCATCTGGATATAAGAATAAAGTTAAGTTTTTCTTTATTTCTTCCTTATTAAAATTTATACCATCCTTTACTAATGTTTCATCTATTGTGTCTATGTCAAATAAACGAAGCTTATTGCAAGCCTTATCATAACCTGTAACATCTATATCATAAAGGCTTGATATAACCTTAAATCCTCCAAATAAAACTTCAAATTTTATATCTGATTTATTTAACCAACTTTCACTAGTTATCCATGGATTTTTTACTGCCTTTTGTTTATTATTTTCAAATACTTGCTGGAATAATCCAAAATGATAGTTTAAACCTACTCCGTCCCCATTTAATCCTAAAGTTGCAATTGAATCTAAGAAACATGCAGCTAATCTTCCAAGTCCACCATTACCTAATGATGGTTCTAACTCTATTTCTTCTATTTCAGTTAATTCTTTGCCATTAGCAGATAATACTTCTTTAACTTCTTCATAAAGTCCCAAATTAATTAGATTATTTGATAATAACTTTCCAATTAGAAATTCAGCTGAAATATAATAAAGCTTTTTATTTCCCTTATTAGTTCCCTTTTTATTAATAGTTCCTTTTGTTAATTCTAATAAAGCTAAATAGATTTCTTCGTTGCTTGCTTCTTTTATTGTCTTGTTAAATCTCTTTTCTAGAATTTTTGTTAAGTTTTCTTGCACCATTGTTCTATCCCACCCTTAAATAATTAATTTGATTTTTAATAATATTATTTATATTCTTTTAGATTTAATAGGTTCTTTAAACCCTTTACACTTACTATAATATCAATTTTAGATATATTAATTTGTAAATTAATTCTTTTATTTGTATATTATTCATTCAACTTTATAATAATTTATATTTTTATAAAAAAAAGAAAGTACTAAGACTTCCTTTTTACTTATTTCTAATCCAAGATATAACATACTTATACTTACTTTCTATATTAGGATTTGTAACTTTAAACTCTCCTGAAATTCCTTTTTCATTCATATATAAGTTAAGATGACAAAGTGCTATTCCTATATCTATTTTATTCATATCTATTTTCCCACTATTATATATATGAAGATCTTCCTTTACTTTAACTATTCTCCAAGGTTGCTTATTCATTGCTGATGGTGCTAACCTAACCATTTCTAATGCTTCTGAATACTCCCCTTCTAACTCACTTGAAAGTGGATTATTAAAATCTTCATTAAAAAATATTTCAGAATATTTTTTTCTTTTATTCTTATGATCAGCCATAAGCGATGCTAATAATGATTTTTTTCCCCCTTCGTATCCAACTGGAGATACTATTGGTAGTATTTCATTTTCTTTAAGATTAATAGCTTTTGCATACTCCCCTTTGCTGAAAGTTCCTCCAAGCCATACCGTACCAAGCCCTAAAGAAGTACAATATAATATTACCTTTTCCAAAGTATATCCTAAAGCCTCTAATGCAAATTCTTCCTTTTCACAAGCTGATACTAAATAATAATTAGCTCCTTTTATAACTCCATAAGTTCCAAGCTTAATTACATCTTTATACGTATCTTTCTTAATTAAATGTATTCTTACCTTTACTTTAAAAGGATTATCTACTTTGCTTATATAATTTTCTATTTCTTCTATTAGATTTTCAGGTAACTCTTTATCTTCATAATTTCTAACTGAATATCTATCTTTTATTATTTCTGTTAATGGCTTATTAAATATTAAACTCATACTAACATTACTCCTAAACTTTAATTAATATTTATAATTTTTAATTGTTTAAAATATTATTATAACATTTTCCCTACACTTCTTCTATATATAGTAACATTAAAATTTATTTTACATAAATTATAGTAAGTAGTATAAATAATTATTTTGAAGGTGGTTTAATTGAGTAAAATAATTACTCCAAATAATCCTTTATATAATGAAGCCAGGCAAATATGGAATCATTCAATTCAAAAATATCCCAATTTAATCTTTTATTGTAATGATTTTGATGATGTAAGCAAAGCTGTTTGTTTAGCTAGAAATGGTAAAAACTCATCTTATCTTAAAGTTGTAAAAGAATTATATGATCCTTTGAATATATTTAACTTTCAACAAAGTATAAAATAGAAAAAGACTATATCATAATTAATCCTAAGCTTTAATATGATATAGTCATGCTTATTTTTATATTATTTTTTAAATAATGGCTTCCTCTAGGAGACTCAAATTATTTATTATTATTTTTTTATTTCCAACTATACTTATACATCCTTCATTTTCTAATAAAGTGAGTTTTCTGCTTAATGTCTCTCTGGCAATTCCACAATAGTTTGCCATTTCTTCTCTATTTAATGGTAAAGTTATTTCCACCTTCTTATTCACTTCTTGTCCATACTTTTCCGCAAATTCTAATAACATACAGCTTATTCTTAATTCAGGATTATTATTAGATAAATTACTAGTTAAATTTTCTACTTCAATTAACCTCTTATTTAATTCTGAAAGAAATTTTAAAGCTATTGATGGGCTTTTAAATAATATTTCTTTTAAATCTTCTCTTGAAATTGTACATAAGCTTGTATTTTTAACTGCTGTTGCAGATACATTACTTGGATGTGGATCTCCTAATATATTATTTTCTCCTAGAAAATCTCCAACAGTTAATATATTTATAATTTGTTCTTTACCTGCAGCTGTATTTTTAGTTATCTTTATCATTCCATCACTTATAATAAAAAGTTTTGAAACCTCATCTCCTTCCAAGAATAAAGTTTCTCCTTTTTTTAAATCCATATGCTTTCTAGTATTTATTATTCTCTCCAATTCCTCTGCCGATAAAGATTCAAATATTGGAACTTCATGTGCATATAATCTACTTGCACATTTTTCACAACAGAAATCACATTTCAAAGTAAAACCTCCTTAGTAAATAGTAACTTATACTTATTATACTACAAATTTGTATAATAAATAGTTTATATCTTTGCTAAGGAGGTAAATATTATTTTGAATTCTCTGGAGTAAATGTACAATATCCTACCATATCACACTTTTCTTTCATTTCTTGCCACTTTGCTTCATCTGTGATAGTTTCTAAAGATGTTGGATATAATATATAATTTTCCTTAAATATATGATCTCTTAACTCATAACAAATAGCATTTGAAATATCCTTTAATTGCTTTTTATATTCTTCAAATTCCATATTTCCTACAGACCTTCCTAAATCTCTTAATGCTCTTTTCTTATTTCTTAATTCTTCATGCTCCATTCTCATTATTCTAGTTGGACCTGTAACACCTAATTCTTCTACTTCTTTAAATAATACTTCTTCTTCTCTTTTATGATGTGGTTCTGCATTTAATAAATTTAAAGCTAATTCTGGAATTTTATTAAATTCTGCTCTCTCTACATCATATTTATCCATAGATAAAATTACTTTTGTAGTTTCTTCTATTTCATCTAAGAATTTTAATAAGCATTCATGTTCTTCAACCATTGTGTATAAAACATGGCCTGTTGATATATTGCTCTTTAATTTTTCAAGTTCATCCTTTAAAACCAACATATGAATTTCACACAAATGTCTTAATTCACTTGCATTCATTCCATCATCTATTAAACTTTGTTCTGCCATAGATAATTCTAAAGGACTTATTGACTTAACAAGCTTTAACCCTTTTTCCTTTAATTCTTCTGTTAAACCTTGTTCATTTAATTTTGATAAAAATACAGTTAATTCTTTTATTCTATCTTCATTAACAGCTCTATTTACACCATTATCTAAAATAAATCTTTTCTTTTCCATATTATTCACCTCTATACTTTTCTCAAACTTTCTATTAATATCTTTTAAATAAAATATTATTTTCTTTATGAATATGAACAAATAAATCTTTTTCAAGGTCATGCATTTTCATATATAATAATTTAAAACTTGTACATGCCCATTCTGGGGAATTATAGTCATCTGTAATTTCTGCTAATTCCTTTAGTATGTCCCCTGCAGCTTCATGTTCTGATATAAAGCTTTCTATTTCCTTCTTTAACTTTTCTTTTTCTTCTTTATCTTCAATATTTTCAAATTTAATCATTTTTGGAAATAGTATTTTTTCCTCTTTTATTAAATGTTCTTCTAATTCATTCTTTAATGAACCAAAAAGCTTATGAACTTTAGTTAAAACCTCTGGTAAATGCTCATAATGTACTTTGAAAACCTTTAATAATAGTGGATCTATATCTCTTAATAATTCAAGTGTCTTTGCATGATGAGTGTTAACTATGTGATTAATTAATTCATTTGAAGATTTTTCATTCCAATTTACATATGAAGAATCCTCGAATATAAATTCTTCAAGCTTTTTATTTATATCTTTAATAAATGTATCTACATCAATGTTTTTTTCTTTCAATGCTAGTTCTAAATTTTGATTTCCTCCACAACAATAATCTAATTGCATATCATTAAATATTTCTACTATTGCTGGGTAAATAATAACACATTCCCCTAAAGTTAATTTATTATTTATTTTATTTTTCATATTAATTCCTCCAAACATTTCATATCTTATCTATGAGTAAATTATATAAAAAACAAAAAAATAAAAATGTGATTTAAATCAAATTTAAAATTTTTAGATATTTATTAAGGAGCTGTAAAAAACAGCTCCTTTCATTTGAAAAGTTATATTTTTATACTATTTGTTGAAGGCATGTTTTTAAATCCTCTTCTGGAGTACTTATTGGTTTAAGTCCAAAGGTATCTACTAAGTATTGTAAAACATTTGGAGATATAAATGCAGGAAGTGAAGGTCCTAAAAACATTCCTTTTACTCCAAGAGATAATAATGCTAGCAAATCTGCAACAGCTTTTTGTTCATACCATGATAAAACTATTGATAATGGTAATGAATTTACATCTGTGTCAAAAGCATCAGCTAAAGATGTAGCTATCTTCACTGCAGAATAAACGTCATTACATTGACCTACATCTAGAAGCCTAGGTAATCCACATACTTCTCCAAATTCTAATTTATTAAATCTATATTTACCACAAGCAAGGGTTAATATTATGCAATCTTCTGGAACTTGCTTAGCAAAGTCTGTATAATAATTTCTTCCTGGTCTTGCTCCATCACAGCCACCAATTACAAAGAAGTGTCTTATATTTCCAGCCTTTACTTCAGATACTATTTTTTCTGCATGACTTAATGTTGCATTATGTCCAAAGCCTACTAGTATTTCTTGTTTTTCTTCGTCTTCCTTAAATCCACCTAATTCAAGTGCTTTGTTTATAACTGATGAAAAATCCTTATATCCATTTTCATCTTTACCTATGTGTATGATTCCATCCCATCCAACAACATTAGTGCTAAATATTCTGTCTTTATAGCTTTCTCTAGGTCTCATTAAACAATTTGTTGTCATAAGAATACATCCTGGAATATTATCAAATTCCTTTTGTTGATTTTGCCATGCTGAGCCAAAGTTACCTACTAAATGTTTATATTTCTTTAATCCGTCATAACCATGTGCTGGAAGCATTTCTCCATGGGTATATATATTTATTCCCTTTCCATCAGTTTGTTCAAGCAACATTTCTAAATCTCTTAAATCGTGTCCTGAAACTATTATAAATGGACCTTTTTTAATATTTACATTAACTTTATGAGGTCTTGGATGTTTATATGTGGTTGTATTTGCATCATCAAGAACTCTCATTACTTCTACAGCAATTTCTCCTGTTCTCATTGTCCAGCGTATTAATTCCTCTACTCCAATATTATCATTAGTTGTTGCTTCTAAAGCTCGAAAATAAAATTGGTCTACTTGATCACTATAAAATCCTATAAATCTTGCTTGATGTCCATAAGCTGATATCCCTTTTAATCCATATAAAATCGTGTACCTTAAAGATCTTACATCCGCATCCATATCTTGATCATACATTATTCCAGCTTTAACTGCATCTTCTAACATTTGTTCTTTAGTTGCACTTAAATTATAAGTAGCTTGCTCTGAGTAGTTCCCCTTAGGAGCCTTACTTCTTAGTGATTCTTTTATCTTTTGGGAATCTTTAAGCATTTGTATGTGAACCTCAACATCAAAATTAACATTAGTTAAGGTTGTAAAAAGTCCATTTTCCACGAACTCCACTACTGTTTTATCTATAATCTCTCCTTTATCAATTAAAGGTTTTGCATAACATGCTATTCCTTTTAATTGATATATTAATAGGTCTTGAAGGTTTGCAACTTCTGGAGTCTTTCCACAGACACCCATCTTAGTACATCCCTTTCCCCCCATTGTTTGTTCACATTGATAACAAAACATTGCATTATCCATATTCCTATCTCCTTTCCATATATGAATTTATTATTAGTTATTTCAAATCATTTTATTCATATTTACTATTTTCATATTAAAATAGTAAAATTCACGATTGCTAAAAACACTCGTGAATTACTTATACTTAATTTTTCTTTGTTCCTATTATCTTTTTAAATCCCATGATTGAAATAATACAATTAACTATAAATATAGCTATACAAATTAGTAAGCTAATTAAATATACAAAATTTAAATTCTCTTTCATAAAATCAGCTAATACATTAATTGCAAAATAACTATGAATTGAGCCAACTGCTAATGGAATGAAATAAAATAATGCAACTTCTCTACTTATAGATTTACTTATATCTTTCTTGGAAGCTCCTATGTTTACAAGTGTTTTATATTTTTGCTTATCTTCATTTGCATCACTATAA
>NZ_ASRV01000182.1 GCF_000401215.1 Clostridium sartagoforme AAU1
AAGAATCCTCCAATTGCATAAACAAATTTCACCCATTCTATTGTTTTTAATTCATATTGTCCATAAAATCCCTGAGTAGTTTCCAAATTAAGATTTTTCCCTATTTCCTCTATTACATTAATTATATTTTCTTCATTTTCTATTTTGATTCCATAGAAGTTTATTTCAGTGGCTGTTTCTCTAAGTTTTTCATATTCATCATTATTTACAATTATCGTAACATAATTTAATGCTTCACCAAAAATCCTGATTCTAGTACTTTCACTTATATTAAACTTAACATCATTTAATGTAACGTCTTTGATATTTGATAGCAAACTCATAAGTGTACCCGGTCTTTCAATATATATAGCATTATTACCTTGTACCATTTCTTCATTAAACTTAACTAAATCTTTTTCATCACCATTTTCTTTTAATATATTAGATAAGTTATCATAAGAAAGTACTATATATTCATCATTTTCATATTGAGGAACATCCTTCAATGTGCTTTTAACCTTTAACACTTTAGTTTCTAAAGAATACTTTTCTTTACCAACTTCTTTTAATTTTTTAGCTACTTCTTCTGAATTAAACTCTTCTATAGATGAAATTGCTAAAGAATATAAAGTAATATTTCTCTGACTATTTTCATATGTTTTCTTCATTGAAAAGGCTGTTCCAAGAACTGTAGTAGTTGTTGCTGTTAATATAGCTATAGTAGCATAAACAGTATAGTTTTTCTTAAATCTATACGCTAAATTATTTATAATTATAATATTTGCTCCTTTGTATAATATAGATTTCTTATTAATTAACAAATTAAATACTACTTGAAAAACAGCTCCAAACAATCCATAAGTACCAATGCACACTAATATTAAAGTCTTAAGCGCATCAGTTGCTTCTTTATTTACTAAATAATACCCATAACCAATTAAAACTAATGATATTATTGCAACTATATATATAAGAAAATTAACTTTAGGCATCTTTTCTTGCTTTTTACTTGCATTCAAAAGATCTACAATTTTACTTCTAACTATGCTTATAAATCCTTTTATACTCATAAATAAAAAGATACACATAAAAATTGATACAGTATAAATTATAGAATTTATACTTACATTGAATGTCACATCTATATTAAAATCTGCAATTTTAAAAACTATTATTTGAAAAAACTTTGATAAAACAACCCCAATAATTGTTCCAATTAATGATGCACTTACTCCAATCAACATCATTTCAATAAAATATATTTTCCCTATTACTGATGAATCAAGTCCCATAAATGCATAAATACCAATTTCTTTTTTTCTATTTCTTAAAAAGATATTAGATGCATACCAAATAAAGAAAAACATAAATATAACTAAAATGACAGTTATAACTTGCAAAATAAGCTTACTATATTCTTCATTCATATCACCAAGAACCTTCATCGCATCCCCATTCATCATAATTAAGAAATTACTTAAAACAACTACAGAAAATATCATTGAAATAAAGAACATAGTATAAACTTTAATATTATTTTTGAAATTATTATAAGCTATATTGAATACGCTCATTATTTAGCACCTCCTAAAGATGCTAACATATCGATTATCTTACCATAAAACTCTTTTCTACTTTCTCCTTTATTTAATTGGCATTTTATTTCTCCATCACTTAATATATAAACTTTATTAGAATAACTTGCAGTAATAGCATCATGAGTAACCATAACAATAGTAGCCTTTTCTTCTTTATTTGCTCTACTTAATGATTCTAGCAAATCTGATGATGATCTTGAATCTAAAGCTCCAGTAGGTTCATCTGCAAAAATTACTTTTGGATCAGTTATTAAAGCTCTAGCTGCTGCCCCTCTCTGCTTTTGACCTCCAGATAGTTCATAAGGATACTTCTTTAAATGCTCCTTAAGACCGAATATCTCTGCAATATTAATTACTTTGTTTTCTATATCTTTAGTTTTCTTTTTTCCTAATGCTAATGGTAATGCTATGTTATCCATTAAATTCATATTATCTAACAAATTATAATCCTGAAATATAAAACCTATTTTATCTCTTCTTAAATTAGATAAATCCTTATTCTTAATCTTTGTTATATCTTTTCCATCAAGAATTATTTCACCTTTTGTTGGTTTATCTAAGCTTGAAATTAAATTAAGCAAAGTAGTTTTTCCTGCTCCTGATGGCCCCATTATAGAAATAAAATCACCTTCATTTACAGTAAAATTTATATTATTTAAAACCCTTGTTCTAAACCCTCTAACTCCATACTCCTTAGATACATCTTTTAACTTTAAAATTTCTTTCATAACTAATTCCTCCAAAATTAACTTTAACTTTAATTTTATTTTAATAGTTTTTTAATTTGGATTCCTTCACTTAACCTTACCTTTTTTATTCTAATGTTACATTTTAGTAACCTTTAAATAATCGGAGATTTTATAAAAGTATATATTAAATAAAGTATATTCACCCTTAATTGATTCCACAGAAATTTCATGTTCTAATTTGTTTAATACCTTCTTAGTAAAATAAAGTCCCATGCCAGTAGATTTATATACTTTATTTCTACCATTACTCCCTGTAAAACCTTTATTAAATATCCTTTCTATATCTTCTTTTTCTATGCCAATGCCATTATCCTTAATGCATAGTTTTATATATTCTCTATTATCCTCTGCATAAAACTCTATCTTTCCTTTTTCTTTTGAGTATTTAATAGCATTATTGATTAATTGATCTATAACATAAATAATCCATTTTCCATCACTATAAATATTATAATTTAAATTACTTGTAACAACTTCTATCTTATTTTTTATTAAGAAAAATGAATTATTTTTTATAGATTTCTTAACTATATTACCTAAATTTTCTTCCTTAATAAATATATCCTCTGAAGCTACCGTAGCTCTACTTCCATAAATAATTGAATTAACTAAAAAATTTATTTTTTCTGTTTCATTTTTTACACTGCTTGCTACAGTATAATCCTCTATATCTTCCGAAATTATATTTAGTGCTGTTATTGGCAATTTTATTTCATGAACCCATTTAGAAATATATTCTTCCATATCACTTAATTTTTCGTCATATTCTTTAGTTTTAAAATCATACTTTTTATCTTTATTATCTATAACTTTATAAATTATTTCCTCTTCTAAAGAGCTTTCTTTAATATCTTCTATAGAAATATCATTTTTATCTAAAATAGATTTATATAAATCGTAGTATTTCTTTTTCCAATTAAAATAAGTAGTATATATCCATATTAAATATATAGCAATTATAATAAAATCTAGGTAGATTAAATCACTTGCTCTACCATTGAATGAATTTATTGAAATTAAATATATGTTTATTACTATTAATAAGGCTATTGAAAATATAATATTTATATTCTTTTCTTTTATAAATCTTATTAAGCTCATTAAACCATATACCTATGCCTTTCTTAGTTTTTATAAAATCATTCAATCCTAATTCATCCTTAAGTCTTCCTCTTAACCTAGTTACATTTACAGTTAATGTGTTATCACTTACAAACTCATCATCGTTCCATAAGCTCATCATAATTTTATCTCTTGATACTACTTTGCCTTTATTTTTAATAAGTATTGATAATATTTTCATTTCATTTTTTGTTAAATCAATAATATTATCCTCATATTTAAATGTACATTTTTCCACATCTAAAACCGTGTCATCATAATAAATAACAGAGTCCGAAAAAGTATAATCATAGCTTCTCCTTAGTAATGCATTTATCTTAGTTATTAAAACTTCTATAGAAAAAGGCTTTGTTATATAATCATCACCACCATTATTTATTCCCATAATTAAATCCATATTTGAATCTCTAGAAGATAAGAAAATTATTGGCACCTTAGATATTGCCCTAATTTTTTCGCACCAATAAAATCCATCATAATATGGTAAATTAACATCCATTATTATTAAACTTGGATTCTTTTCAGTAAACTCTTCAATTATATTACTAAAATCATCTATTATCTCTACACTAAACCCCCATTTATTCAAAGATAGTAAAAGTTGTTTTGATAAATCTAAATCATCTTCAATTAATAATATTTCTCTCATAATTATTACCTCTCAATTATTTTTAATAAATTGTATAATTATACAGATATACTCAGTTCACAGTACACAATTCAAAGGCATTATTAAGTGATAATAATGCAAATAAAACATGTATTGCTGCAACTATATATGAAAGTGAAAATAGCACTCCAATTTCAATAGTTGGTATTTTTTTATTTCTTTAAAAGTTAAACCTATTTTATTTAACTTACTTTATCATCTTCTATATCCATATAACATTTATTGCATAAGAAACTTGCTGTTGTTACAAAGAAAATTATTCCAATAAATATTGCTAAAAATATAAATATTCTATAACCCAATTTAATTGATTCTAGTAAATATGCTTTCATTAATAAAACTCTCTCTTCGCCGAATGAATTAGCTAATTTATTATAGGTATCTTCATTTATTATATTTATCTCACTATCATTACATTTTAATGATTTTATATTTCCTTGAAGCTTTTTATAATTACTTTTGTTTAAAATTTCTTCTAAATATATTGTTTTATTATTGACATATAAGCTATTTTCATTGAAGTCATAAAAATGCTTGAGGGAAACTACTATTAACTTCTGATTCTTTGCTAAGCCAAAAGGAGTATACACCTCCAATAGATGTAAATTATACTGATGAAGTTATTGTTATAATAAACATACTAAATTGTGAAAATAATAAATAAGTTTTAACTACACCAATTACTGTTATTAGTATAATTCATATAGCTTACTTCTTACTAATTGTAAAATTAAATTCATTATACAATTAATTTTTATTTATTTGTATTACAATTTCGTAAGATTTGTATTATATTAAACAATCCATATATTAATTTTCTTGAAAATAAAAAAGCTATGACTAGTATTAATATAGTCGTAGCTTTTAGTTTATTTAAAAGTACTTAGGTTACGCTAGCAAATGCTATAACGCCCTTTATACTAATTAAATCCCTATTAATTTTTAATTAACTTAACCTCTTTATTTATTAAGTTTAGTGCCTTTTCTTTTATTCCCTCTAATGAATAATTATAATTTTTTTCTTGTACTAGTATCTCTGTTTTTATACTAAATTCCTTATTGTATCTTTCTATTATTTTATCTTTTATACTATATTTAAAATTACTTCCACCTAAAATAACTACACTAGGATTAATTATTGCTGATATTGTTTTTATAGTGTTTATAATTACTTTAATATACTCTTCATCATCTAAATCACTCATCATTTTAGCATTTAGAAATGTATCTCCTACAGGAATAAATCCAATTTCTCCTGCATATCCATTATTGCCTTTTAGAATATTTCCGTTGATTACTATTCCAGCACCTACTCCTAATGAAGTAAAACTTATATATACAAGACTTATTTCATTATACTGATTTTTTTCTATGTAATCATTATAAAAAGCTATAGAAGTAGAATTTATATCATTTTCTAATAATATAGAAACATCAAATCTTTCTTTAAGATATTTTCTTATTTTTATTTCTTTCCAATCCTCCATCTTAATTCCAGATACATAACCATCATTAGTAACTACTCCAGGCACACTAATTCCAATACCTTCTATATTATTATAATTTCTATATGCTTCTTCTACTACATTTCCAACTAGTTCTATATCTTCTAAGCTTTTTATCTTCCTACTGTTCTCTTCTAAAATTTCCCCTAAGGTATTTACAATTATATAACCTAACTTATCTTCTTCTATTGAAAGCGCCATTAGATATCTTTTGTTTGGATTTATCCTATATCTTTCTGCCCTTCTACCACCACTAGATTCATCAAATCCAACAGATACTATTTCATTTATTTCCATCAACTCATTTAAAATAGATCTTACAGTTGTATGACTTAAACCTGTATCATTAGCGATTTCTCCTCTAGTAGCATTTTCTCTGATCTTTATAGAATTTATTATTAATGAAGTATTCACTTTTTTAAGTTCTGTTGGTTTTCCTGCAATTTTTTTCATTATAAAAGCTTTAACTCCTTTAAAATATCTCTTGGATTCTTAAAATTAAACTCAGCTTCTATTCCTTCTAAATCATCAGCACCCCACATAGCTATTCCAAAATCCATCCCTGCTGCTTTGGTTGCTTTAAAATCAAATATTGTATCTCCAATATATATACAGTCACTTGGATTTATATCTAATATTTCACTCACTTTTAATAATGGGTCAGGATATGGTTTATGCCTTTCTGTATCCTCTGCTAAAACTTCACATTTGATATATTTTTTTAATCCAGTAGGTTCAAAATCTATTTTATATTGATTTTTCATTTTAGAACTTGCTATAGCACATATGATTCCTTTTTCACTCAAAGTTTTTATTACTTCATCAAATCCTTCATATAGTACAGCGCCTTCTTCAAACTCATTCACATACTCTACCCACTTATTGTAAGACTTGTCTATATCCTTAAATCCTAATTCCTCTATTGTCTTCTTTCCTGCATATGCTTTATATTTAAGTAAATCCTTATAAGGAATGTCTTTATGTAGTTCTTCTTTTATAAGTCTTTGAAGCGGAATCATATTCATTCTTTCAGTATTTAGGATTGTCCCATCTAAATCGAAAATTATACATTTATAGTTTCTCATATATTTACCTATACCTTTTAATATACTTTTGAAAGTTTCTTTCAAAAGTATATTAACATAAATAAATAGATTTTTCAATAGCTAAAAAAATAAACCAAGTCATAGTTATTTGACTTGGTTTATCTGATTCTATAATAGTTCGCCATATCTCTTTATAAAAATTTTTTTTAATAGCGTTACTAATATCATATACAGTATTATTATTACAATTAAAAAAGGAAAATAAATTGCTGGCATAGAAACCATATCCAATGCTTTGCCAAAGAATGTATAAGGAATTATAGTTCCTACTGCAATACCTAATGTTGTTAGTGTTGTGAGTTGCCATGATGCTCTACTTTTAACAAATGGAATTCCTGGTGTTCTAATCATATGAATCACAAGTGTTTGAGACCATAATGATTCAACAAACCATCCAGCATGAAATAATCCCATAAATCCTAATTGTTGCGCTTCATTTAATATATGATATTGTCCACCAAATACAAAAGGACAAATAAAGAAATACATCAAAGCATAAGTTGCAATATCAAAAACTGAGCTTGTTGGGCCAATCCAAAACATAAATTTACTTATTGAGCTTGAATCCCATTTACGAGGTACTTTTATATAATCTTCATCAACATTATCCCAAGGAATAGCTATACAAGAAATATCATAAATTAAATTTAACATTAGTAATTGTATTGGTAACATAGGTAAAAATGGCAAAAATATACTTGCGACTAATACAGAAAACATATTTCCAAAATTTGAACTTGCTGTCATCTTTATATATTTAATAATATTAGCATATATCTTTCTACCTTCTACTACTCCATCTTCTAATACCATTAAATCTTTTTCTAATAAAATTATATTCGCTGATTCTTTTGCTATATCAACTGCTGTATCAACTGAAATTCCAACATCAGATTCTGTCATAGCTGCTGCATCATTTATTCCATCTCCCATAAAGCCAACAGTATGTCCATTTTTTCTTAAAGCAGAAACAACTCTTGTCTTTTGATTAGGAGAAAGTTTAGCAAATACATTTGTTTCTTCTACTACTTCACTTAATAATTCATCATCCATTTCTTCAATATCTGATCCAAGTAATAAATTATTTACCTTTATTCCAACTTGCTTACAAACAGAGGATGTTACTGCATCATTATCTCCAGTAAGAATTTTAACATTAACTCCAAAATCTTCAAGAGCTCTTATTGCATTAGCTGTACTTTCTTTTGGTGGATCTAAAAATGCTAAATATCCTATTAATACCATATCTGATTCATCTTTTACTGAAAGCTCCCCTACGCTTGATGGATTGTTCTTCTGAGCAATTCCTAATATACGCATTCCTTGACTATTATAACTAGAAACAGTCTCTAAAATTTCTTTTTTAATTTCTTCTGTAATAGTTTCAATTTTACCCTTATATTCTACATGAGAGCAAACTGATAACATTTCTTCAATAGCACCTTTAGTTATTAATTGAGTTTTTCCTGCTTTATCTTCAACTACTACACTCATACGACGACGGCTAAAATCAAATGGTATTTCATCTACTTTCTTATAATCATGCCATAACTCAATCATATCTTTTTCATTTGCATGATTAACTATAGCTATATCCATTAAATTCCTTAATCCTGTTTGATGATAGCTGTTTAGAAAAGCATGACGTAATACTCTATTATCTTCATTTCCTTGAATATCAAGGGAATATTCTAAAACCACCTTATCTTGCGTAAGTGTACCTGTCTTATCAGTACAAAGAACATCCATTGCACCAAAGTTTTGTATAGCATTTAAGTCTTTTACTATTACCTTTTTCTTTGACATAGAAACTGCACCTTTTGCAAGGTTTGCTGATACTATCATAGGTAACATTTCTGGGGTAAGCCCTACAGCTACTGAAAGTGCAAATAAAAATGCTTCCATCCAATCCCCTTTAGTAAATCCATTCATAAATAATACTACAGGAACCATCACAAACATAAATCTAATTAATACCCAAGATACTGAATTTACTCCTTTTTCAAAGCTTGTAGTTACCTTTTTTCCTACCAACTGCTTTGCCATTGAACCAAATATTGTATCATTACCAACATTAATTGCTATTGCTATTGCTGAGCCACTAATAACATTAGTTCCCATAAAAGCCAAGTTATTTAGCTCTATAGGATTTTTACAATCATGAGTAATGGCTGTATCTACTTTTTCAACAGGCTCACTTTCGCCTGTTAAAGATGATTGACTAATAAATAAATCTTTTGCTTTTAATATTCTAATATCTGCTGGAATCATATCTCCAGCAGCAATATGGATTATATCCCCAACTACTATTTCACTAATAGGAATTTCCTTTATTCCTACTCCTTTACGTTCTACACTTATAGTTGTTTTAACCATCTCACCGAGTTTTTCAGCGGCTTTATTTGACTTTGTTTCTTGAATGAAGCGAAGAATACCGCTTACTAAAACCATCGAAGTAACTATAACAACTGATGTCGCATCTCTCTTGCTTGAATCAACTATCATTATATCTGTTACAAAAGATATAATTGCTAAAATTAATAAAATAATAGTAAATGGATTAATAAATGACTCTATTAGTCTTTTTACTAAAGAATCTCCCTTTTGATGAGTAATTTCATTTTTACCATATTCTTCTCTCATCAATTCAACTTTAATTTCTTCATAGCCACTATAGCTTGTATTATACTTTTCTAAAATACCTAATTCATCTTGCTTTGAAGATAAAATTAATCTATTAATTCCTGAATTTATTTTTATTTCATTTGTACTTACTTTTTTAAATATTTTCTTTTTCATAGTCCTATCCTCCTAAAAATTTTTAGTTTTTTATAGGTAAGACATAGATCCAAAAGAAATATTATCCCTTTAATTATTAAATTTAGAATGAAACTCGCTACTCACATACGTTCCTAGGAGTAACTTCGATTAACTAAATCAAAGATTTAGAATCTCAGTTAGAATGAAACTCGCTACTCACATACGTTCCTAGGAGTAACTTCGATTAACTAAATCAAAGATTTAGAATCTCAGTTAAGAGGAATAAATAATGTATAAGCCACTACATCATAGTTCCCAACATTAATTAAATTTATATTTTCTATTAGTGGATCTATGCACTTACTACTCTCTTCATCCATTCCTCTCACCTCCTAAAATTCAAAATATCTATAATAAATATAAAAATGGACTTGAAAAATAAAAAACCCTTACCACAATAACTTAATGGTAAGGGAAATAAACTTACAATCTTAACACAATCCTAATAAAAGGTTGCGCAAAAAACATAAAACAGAAAACTGCTTTATCATCGTTCAAGCTTCAGCTTCACAAGGCGATGAAATTGCATTAGTCTATGCCTTGGCTTCGACATAGACTGCTAACCTTCTCATAGTGTCTCCACTATTTTGCGGCAGCAACCCTTATCCTTGTGGTAACCTCACCTACCGAAAGATATTAACTTTTCATTTCTTCTTTATCATATGCAATGATTTCAAAAATGTCAATCCATTTTATATAATTCATACTTAATTTACATTTAATTCATATAATCTACTATGTGATTTTATTGTAATAGATATTTAAAAATGTTACAATAACTCTTATTAAGTTTTGCTTAACTGGCATTGAATACTTAGTGAAGTTTAACGCAGTTTAGGTGACCTTAATACTAAGGAACATCTACTGCACTTATCTGAAGTATATGTTCCTTAGTATTAATTGTTAATTATGAATTATTAATTGAAAAAGGAGGATTTATGAATAAAAAAACAGCATTAATTTCTACTGGCGCAATAGGGGCTTTATCTATCGGTGCCTTAGGACTTATAGGTAATTATTTTTATAACTTAGCACTTAATCCAAATACTTCGAAAGATTCTATTTTTGGAACCCCAGAAGAAGCAAAATCTACAAGTGGAGAAGTTCTTAATAAAAATGTAGATTGGCTACTTAATAAATCTAATTTTTCTAATGAATATATAAAATCTTTTGATAATTTAAAGCTTCATGCTTATAAAATACTAAATGAAATTCCTACTAATAAATGGATTATAACTGTTCATGGATATACAAGTAAGGGATTAGATATGAGTGGTTATGCTAAAAACTTTTATGAAACTGGTTATAATGTACTAATTCCAAATCTAAGAGGTCATGGTAAAAGTGAGGGTAGTTACATTGGAATGGGTTGGTATGATCGATTAGATATTACTAAATGGATAAATTTAATTCTTAATATTGATGAAAACGCACAAATAATACTTCATGGTGTATCAATGGGAGCATCCACTGTTTTAATGACTTCTGGCGAAGATCTTCCATATAACATAAAAGCTATTATAGCTGACTGTGGATATACGTCTGTTTGGGCTCAATTTTCTCATCAATTAAATGTACTTTATTCACTACATAGCTTTCCAATAATGAATGCTTCATCAGCTGTTACAAAGCTTAAAGCTGGCTATACCTTAAAAGAAGCATCTGCATTAAAACAAGTAGCAAAATCTAAGACTCCAATATTATTTATTCATGGAGATAAGGATGACTTTGTTCCTTATTCAATGATGGAAGAACTTTATGATGCTACAACCTCACCAAAAGAAAAATTAACCATAGAAGGTGCCGGACATGCTAAAGCATCTAAGGTAAATCCTGAACTTTACTGGTCTACAATAGAAAACTTTATAGATAAATACTTAAATTAGTGAAAAGTGAAAAAGTGAATGCATATATAGGTGCAAAGCAACTTTTATTCAAAAATCCTGTAAGGATTTTCTCCTTCACTTTTTCCCTTTCCCCTATTTCACTATTTTGCTTCGCAAAATATTAATTATATCCGTTAACAATTAAGTCTAGTTTTCCCGTTTCAGGATCTATTGCAAGTCCATGAATTGAAATTCCTTGTGGTGTTAATGGATGCTTTTTTATTAAATTAACGCTATCTTTTATAGATTCTTCAACTGAATCAAAGCCATGAAGCCATTTTTTTATATCTATACCTCCATTTTGAAGTGTTTCTAAGACTTCTTTTGTAATCCCCCTATCAATAGCCTTTTGTAATAAATTATCTGTATTTAAATTGCACATTCCACAACCATGATGCCCAATTACAAATATTTCATCAATATTAAACTCATATATTCCAACGATTATACTTCTGATTACGCTTCCAAAAGGGTGCATAATTGACGCTCCAGCATTTTTAACAATCTTTGCATCACCATTTTTCAAATTTAATGCTTTGGGTAATAAATCTGTAAGTCTAGTGTCCATACAAGATAAAATAAGTATTTTTTTCTTTGGATTTTTTGAAGCTATATATTGCTCATAATCTTTGTTTTCAACAAATCCTTTATTGAATTCTAATATATCATTAAGTTTACTCATTATATTTCCTTCCTAAGTTCATTATATTTATATGATTAATTAAAAATTAATATCTTACTAAATATTACTATATTATTTAAAATAAAATACTAAAATTAAGATCATATATATCTTTTAATCATTTTATAATAAACCTATAGTTTTTCATATAGTTTTTTATGTGAAATTACTTTATCTTTTTTATTTCATTCAGCAAGTCTTTATATTCCAAATCTAGTTGTTCCTTTTTCTCTTCGTTTACTTCTAGGGATAAACGTGAAATAACTTCTGTTAATTTATTTTTTAAAACTAATAATTCATCCTCACATTTCTTTTTATTACTATCAAATTCCTCGTTATTATTATGTTCTAAATAAGAACTATAATTTCCATCAAATTCATGTAAACCCTTATCTTTTATTTCAATTATATAATTACATATATTTGAAATAAATCTTATATCATGAGACACCAATACAATTGTCTTATCAGTGTTTCTTAAAGCATTTTCTAATGCTTCTATAGATTTAATATCTAAGTAATTCGTTGGTTCATCTAGTATTAGTATATTATTATCTGATAAAATCACCTTACATAATCCTATTTTTACCCGCTCTCCTCCGCTTAAGTCTCCTACTTTCTTATATACACTTTTGTCTTTAAAACCAAATTCACTTAAATTAATTCTTATAAAAGTTTCATCATAAGATGAATCCTTCTTTATATTTTCTAAAATGCTTTTATCATCATCTAAAATACTTTGACATTGATCAAAATATCCTATTTTTACAGTGCTTGAAATCTTAACTTTATCATTATTATTATTTACTATATATTTTAATAAAGTTGTTTTTCCACATCCATTTTCACCTATTAAAGCAATTTTTCTTCCTTCTTTTATTTTTAAATTAACATCATTTATTAATAATTTATCTTTCACATAAATTTTAAAAGCTTTTATTTGAATTGGATACTTAGAGTTTAATTTCATACTTGGCACAATATTAATTATAATTTCTTTTCTTTCTTTTGGCTTTTCTTTAACTTCTAAATGATCTATTCTGTTCTTAATTGATTTTATATTATTATCTATATTCTTCTTTCCTCTTTGATCACCCATTTTTATGGTTTTAGCTTCTGATGGACCCATTCCTTTAGGAGCTTTTTTAATTCTATCTCTAAGTACTTCTTTTTCTAATATTACTTTTTCTAATCTAGCTTTTTCATGAATATACTTATTATATTCTCTTTCGCTTACTCTTCTATTTTCTTCTTTTTGATTTATATATTCACTGTAGTTTCCATTATATAAAGTCAGCTTTCCTCCTTCAATTTCGATAATTTTATTACATAAATCATCCAAAAAATTCCTATCATGAGAAATAATAAGTAATGTTCCTTTGTATTTCTTAAACATTTTATTTAAAAGCTTAACACTTTCAACATCTAAATTGGAAGTTGGCTCATCTGCTATTATAAGACTTTTATTTTCTTCAAGTGCTTTAACTATCCTCATCTTGATTTTTTCACCTCCGGATAAATAATCATTATATTCAGCTGGAACATTAAATATACCTTTTAATTTTCCATTTCCTTCAATCTCACATACTTCTTCTCTTTGACTAATATAAGAATAACTATCCGTAAGATAATAAGAGCCTTCATCTGCTTTTACTTCACCGATTAATATTTTTATTAAGGTTGTTTTCCCTGTTGCATTTTCTCCTACAATTCCTATTTTATCTCCTTTAATTATTTCAAACTTATCTATATCTAATAATAATCTATCACCATAATATTTCTTTAAATTATTAACGTTTGCTAATTGCATATTAAAGCCTCCATAAACCAAAATATAAAAGAAGGATGTTGTAAAAATTATAATTCACAACTCTCCCTCTTAAACCAATTCCTTATTAATATTATTTGATTTATATATTAAATGTATTCTATTATAATTTATTGTTTTTTCTTTATT
>NZ_ASRV01000183.1 GCF_000401215.1 Clostridium sartagoforme AAU1
TTATAATACATAAATTAATTGTTTGAAATTAAAGTAAATTAAATAATGCAACAAAAAAATTCTAGATATTATATCTAGAATCTTTTTTATTTCATGTGATTTTATATTATTTAAAAGTATTTTTAACTTTTAATACTATTGCATCTGCTTTTTTTATAATTTCAGATACACCCATTCTTATCACTTTTTTACCTTTAAATCTCTCTTCGCCTTTAATAGAAATATCATTTGTTAAAATTACACATACTGCATCCTCTATATCTTTTGATTTTAACTTATTTTCTACTCCAGCTCCCCCTTGGGTTTCAATTAACACCTCAACTCCATGATTTTGCCCTGCTAATATCAGTGCCTCTGCTGCCATATAAGTATGCGCAACTCCTGAAGGACATGATGTAACTCCTACTATTTTCATATCTGATCTCTCCTTATCCTTACATTTCTTCAAACTCTAAATCAAAATCTTCTTCACTTATTTTACTTTCATTATCTGTATTTACTTTCTTAAGTAAATTAACCATAACTGCTGTTACTATAGATCCTCCAAGTACACCTATGATATAACCTACTTTTCCTTCAACAACTGGTAGCACTATAAGTCCTCCCCATGGAGCATGATTTAAAACTCCAAGTAAGAATGGAATTATATTTCCTACTGCTGCACCAACCATAATTGATGGAATAACACGAAGTGGATCATTTGCTGCAAATGGTATTGCTCCTTCTGTAATTCCTACACAACCCATTAATAAAGCACCTTTTCCTGCTTCTCTTTCTTCAACATTGTATTTCTTAGGAGCTAATAATGTAGCTATTCCCATTCCTATTGGAGGAGTACATATAGCAACTCCAACACCACCCATTAAATATGGTAGAGTATCTACTTGTGTTTGTGCAAATAATGTAGCTACCTTATTTATTGGACCACCCATATCAAATGCAGTCATACCTCCTAAGATAGTTGCTAGAGGAACCTTACCAACATCTCCTAATCCACCTAACCAACTTGTAAGATTTTCCATTATAGATGCCATTGGAGTTCCTATTATCCAAACTATAATTCCACCAGTAATTAATGTACCAAACAATGGATATAAAAATATAGAACCTAATGATTTTAATGATGTAGGTAATTTAATTTTCTTTAATTGCTTTACCACCATACCAGCAATAAAACCTGCAACCATCCCCCCTAAGAAACCTGCTCCTACTTCTTTTGCTAAGTAAGCACCAAGCATACCAGGTGCTAATCCTGGTTTATCAGCTATTGAATAAGCAATATATCCACCTAATACTGGTATAAATAATGTTAATCCAGCTAATCCTATTTGTGCTAATCCTGCTAACCATCCTTCTGTAGGAGTAGAGGGAATATCATTTAACATTACTGATAATGAGAATAAAACTCCCCCTGCAACTACAAATGGTATCATATGAGACGTTCCTGTTAATACATGTTTTTTTAATTGTAATAGATTTTTTTTCAATTCCATATTACTCACCTAATCCTTCCTTTAACATATTAAATACATTGTCTTCATTACTTGTTAATAATTTTTCTATAAACTCCTTATGCATTAATTGCCTAGCTAGTCTTGAAATTATTTTTATATGAGTATTATCTTCGTCATTACCTGGTACAGCTATTAAAATAATTATATTAGCAAATTCTTCTGTTTCAGAATTCCATAGAACTTTTTCTTTTAATCTTCCAAAACATACAGCTGGTCTTAAAACGTTTTCTGTTTTACCATGTGGTAACCCAATATCATTTCCTATTGAAGTTGGAGATAATACTTCTCTGTCTAAGACATCTGCATAAAATTTATCAGTATCTGTAATAACACCGTGCTCTTTTAATTTTTTTACTAAAATTAGTATTGCTTCATTTTTTTCTTTTACATCTATATCGAACACGATACATTCTCTTTTTATAATAGACTCCATTTATTAAACTACCTCCAATTCAGATTTAAATATTATTTCTTTAATTTCAATTAATGAGTTCGCATTTTCTAATTTTTCAATTAAATTTGTATTTTTAATCATTTTCATTAAGACTATAACAGCTGGAATATGCTCTTTTTTATCTTTACTTGCTAAACAAAAAATTATTTTAACCTTTTTATCACCGAATTCTATAGGTTCCTTACTAACTATTAAGCTCATACAACTACAGTTAACTCCATCACCTCCCTTTCCGTGTAATAATGCAAAATAGTCATCTGTAACTGCATAGAACCCTACAGTTTCCATAGTATTTATAATGTCTTTTTCATAACGCTTGTCTACAAATTTTTGTTTTTCAAGTAAGTCTACTCCTTCTTTTACAATTTCTTTCCATGGCCTTTTTTCTTCTATCATCTTTATACAATCATTAATTAATAAATCGCTAAGTTTATTAATTTTGGATGGCATCATCACATTTTGATATCCAAATTCTTTTTTAATTACTTCAAGTACTTTCATCTTATCCTTTTCTGTTAGAAAATCTAGTTTTTCATTAATAGAATAATAATTAGCTATTATTTTTTTTCTTTCTATTCCAAGTCTATCAAGATTAATATAACGTAATAAC
>NZ_ASRV01000184.1 GCF_000401215.1 Clostridium sartagoforme AAU1
TTTTTTTTCTTTCTATTCCAAGTCTATCAAGATTAATATAATCTTGTTCTGATAATAATGGATTAACAACTACATATTCTTTTTTATTTAATATATTTAATTTCGTTGTGGATATAATACAATCAATATTTTCCCAATTATTATAAGTAATTAATTTATAAATCGGAATTGTATCTATTATATTTATTTGATATTCATTTAATAATGTTTCCTTTAATATTGTTGTTGTTCCATACCCATGCCCACAAACTAACAATACCTTTTTATTTAGTGATTTTGTCAGCCTTTTAATACTTGCAATAAAATGTATTGTCAAATAAGTTATTTCGTCATAATTTTTAATGTACTTTAAAGTATCTATTTCTTTAATTACCTTCATAACTGCTTCAAATACTTCCATATCTTTTTCTGAAAGAATTGAAAATACTTCATCACAAATATTTATTCTACTACTAACCCTCTTAATTAAGGGAACAATATGATTTAATAGCCCATCAACTAATATAGTGTCTTTATTAAAATCAATATTCATTTCATTTGACATAGATGCAATTAAATTTGAAACAATAGTTTCTATATAAATTAAATCTATATCCCCATCTAAACCAGCATCCTTATTTATATAGTTCAATAAGCGAATAAGTACTTTTTGCTTTTTATCCTCTATCTTCATATTTATAATTTTTTCTAATCCTGTTATAAATTCATGATAACTATCACAACTATAGTTGCTAATGGTTAGTTCTAATGGATTTTCTTTTCCTTTCAATATAAACCAAATAACAACAAATATATTTGATACGTACCACTTATATGAATCATCTGTTAATATACAATTCATACTTTCAAGTAACTCATCAATCCATTTTATTACACCCTTTAAAACTACTCCCAAAAAAGCTTTTTCTATAATTTTAACAGTATAAGATTCAAAGGCATTTAAATTTGAGTCATCTTCTTTTAATAAATGTACATATTTCTTAAATTCATTATTCATTAAGGCTACTCTATTGTTTTTAAGTCCATCTAAAAAAAATGATCTGTATAACTGATTTTGATTTTTTTATCACTTAACTTATCTTCAAGAAAACTCATATCATTTTTGATTGTTGATCTAGATACTTGAAAATCAAAGCTTAGCTTATTAATTTTAAGACTCCTATTATCTGTTAATAGAATTAGTAAGATTAAAGAAACTCGTTCCTCTTGAGAGTATATAAAATCGTTTTCCTTAGTTAAAGTAGATATGTCAATATCTCTAGGAAATATTATTATACCTTTAGATTGTTTTTCTATTAAGGGCATTTTGTTCAATTCTAATAAATCATTAATTCTATCTATATCATACCTTATATGCCTCTCCTTAATGTCTAACTCAGCGGATATTTCCTTATAAGTAGTCATATTGTTAATTTGTAAATATTCAATTAACTTTAATATTCGTCCACTTAACACTTTTTTCCTCCCTTATTACTCCCTCTTACAATATTAATGATACATAAAATATATCTTTAATATAAGCTAGAAGTTTTGTAACTTTTTTTTCATATTTTATAGTAGTTAATAATTGTAATTCTTTTTACACTAATTATACAAGATTAATTATACATCACTTTACATTAGGTGTAATAATTTGTAAAAAAAATAAGAGAGGCATATAAATCTTTCCTCTCTTACCTGTGACTCAAATCAACAGCACTAACAGTAATTATTGATGAAATAAAAATTAATAGTGCCGCCCAATAAGCTTTTCTTGCTATAGATATTCTATTTTGATCCCCACTTGATATAGCCCGTTGTAATGCTCTATCGGCAATATCAAAAAATATTCCCGAAGCATAAGTAAACATAACGATGGTTATGGTTAAAAAATTACTTGTATCAATGTAATTTTCACTTTCATTTGTGTTATATAATGTATCTCTTGTTGTAGCTCTAGCACTATATAAACGATATAGGTTTAGAAGATCTGCTAATATTATGACTTTAGTTGCATCTATTGATTGTTCTAAAACATTTAAGTTATATAATAACTCCTCTGGAGTTTCTGTACCTTCTTCTTCCTCTGATATAAAACCCAAATCCTCTTCAAAGTCTATTTCAACACTATTTTCGTCGGTATTTTCTATATTTTTATTTTGCAAATTATCTTCTTTGTATCTTTTTTTAGGTTTCAATTTTCTACCTCTAAGGACTAATTGCTTATATTATAAAATATACATTTTAAAGATATCAGATACAATTAATTAATGTTTATTTTATATATTTGAATCTTCTAAAATTAATGTTTTAATGGCCTTAGCTACTCCACTATTATTATTATCTTCAGTAATATAATTTGCTATGGCTTTTACATTTTCCATTCCATTTTTCATGGCAACTGCAATTCCTGCTCTTTTTAACATTTCTATATCATTGCCACCATCACCTATACACATAACTTCTTTAATATCTACCCCTAAGCCCTTTGCTAGTTCTTCTACAGCTTTACCTTTAGATATTCCTTTGCTATTTATCTCACAATAGTGATATTCTGCACTAGATATTTCAAATTCATTTGTTTCTTCTAATATTTTCCTAACTCTTTTTACTTCATTTAAATCATCTTTATTTATGCAAATTGCTTTAACTATCTTATATTGATTATCCTTTTTTAAATTTTCAAAGGGATAATTTTCTATTATATTTACTTTATATTTATCCTCTAAGTCATTATTTATTGCTTTATAACTATATGTATCAGGAATACTTTTTTCAGATATTATTTCATTTTCTGTATTTAGATATATATCTACATTATAATCTTTTGTTAACTCTTTTAATCTTAAAATTTCTTCATAACTTAATGTCTTAAAATTTAAAACTCCATTTTCCTTAAGTATTATTGCTCCATTAGATGCAATTACTTTAATTTTATTACCTAATACTTCTTTTATATGATCTACAAATTTATAAATTCTTCCTGTTGCTATACATATATTAATTCCAAGGCTACTAGCCTTTTTTATAGTTTCTATATTTTCTTTAGTTATTGTTTTTTCATCTGTTAAAAGTGTTCCATCTAAGTCTATACAAACTAATTTATATTTTAATTCCTTCATTTTTTCTCTCCCCCAAATTATATATAAATAAATAATCTGTATGAACCAATAGATTCATACAGATTATTATTTTTATTTTACCATTCTGCTATTGTACCATCATAGTTTTTCCAACTTGGATTAGTCCAATATAATCCTTCTGCAGAAACTTTTTCAACTAACTCTTCATCTATTTCTATACCTAAACCTGGTTTAGTTGGTATATCTAAGAATCCATCTTTGTATTGGAATATTTCTTTATTTTTAACGAAGTCAAGTAAATCAAATCCTTTATTATAGTGGATTCCTAAGCTTTGTTCTTGAATAAATACATTTGGTGTACAAACATCTAATTGTAATGTAGCTGCTAATGCTATTGGACCATATGGTGCATGAGGTGCAACTGCAATATCAAATGCTTCAGCCATTGCTGCAATTTTTCTAGTTTCTAATATTCCACCGCAAAGTGCTATATCTGGTTGTATTATATCAATAGCTCCGTCTTTTATAATATTTTTAAATTGCCATCTAGTATATAATCTTTCTCCTGTTGCAAGAGGTGTAGAAACATGATTAGCAACTTCTCTAAAAGCTTCTTCATTTTCTGGAAGAACAACTTCTTCTAAGAACATTAGCTTATATGGCTCTAATTCTTTTGCTAATACTTTTGCCATTGGTTTATGAACACGTCCATGGAAGTCTACTCCAATGCTTAAATCAAATCCAACCGCATCTCTTATTGCTTTTACTCTATCAACAACTTCTTGAACTTTTGTAAATGAATCTATATAGTGAAGTTCTTCTGTAGCGTTCATCTTTATTGCTTTAAAGCCCCTATCTCTTCTATCGATAGCTTCTTTTACAACATCAGATGGTCTATCTCCGCCGATCCATGAATAAACCATTATTCTATCTCTTGCAGCTCCTCCTAGTAATTCATATATAGGAACATTTAATGCTTTTCCTTTTATATCCCATAGAGCCATTTCTATTCCTGAAACTATAGTTCCATTAATAGGGCCTCCTCTAAAGAATGATCTGTGAAGTTCTTGCCAAATTCTTTCTATTTCAAAAGGATTTCTTCCTATTATTCTTTTACCTAGTTCGTAAGCTCCTGCTACTACTGTATCTGTTTTTGTTCCAGATATCATTTCACCCCAACCTTCTATTCCTTCGTCAGTTGAAATTTTTATAAATATCCATCTTGGTTTTACAGTATACACTTTAATACCTGTTATTTTCATTACAAAGTCTCCTTCTACTACTAAATTTTCATTAAGCGCTTTGCTCCATATTACCATTATCTTCTGAATTTTTCTTAGCATCCTTCTTTGGTTTGATAACATCCATATAATACCATATCACTGCAAATACTACTATTAATACTGGTATAGATATTGTTGGAGCTACTGTAAATGCTATAAATACTAAGAAACTTTGAGTTAAACTTGTTGCTGCAAATGATGATATTAATGCACCTGCTGCTAAGCTTAAATCTATTCCTACATGTGAAGCTAAATCTGTTAATACTGGTGCTGTAGCTGTTCCTGCTAGTAATATTGCTGCAGTTGTGCATAATCCAATTACAACATTCTTAAATAAGTTACCTCTAGTTAATGCAACTACAAGAGCAACTCTAAAAGGTACAACTGCTAAGTCAGCAAAAGGTAACATTCTGTTTCCTGGAAGTACTACTGCTAATAATATTGTTAAAGGAATTACTATTAATGAAGTAGTTATAACATCAGGATTACCTGAAACAACTGCTGCATCTAGACCTATAAATAAATCTCTTCCCTTAAATCTCTTCTTTGCAAATTTCTTTGCTCCTTCAGATATTGGCATTAAACCTTCCATAAATAATGATGTCATCTTAGGTATAAGAACTAGAACTGCTGACATATTTACAGCAACGTTTGCTATTTGAGTAAAATCATATCCTGCTAAGAATCCTATAATTCCACCTAGAATTAATCCCATTATTATTGGTTCTCCAAAGAATCCTAAATACTTTTTAGCATCCTTTAATGAGAAGTTTATCTTATTTACTCCTGGTATTTTATCTAATATCCAGTTAAGAGGTACTGCTACTAATAGTGATGATAATGCTGAAACTGTTGGCAATGATACTCCTGGTAAGCCAAAATAATCTTCAACCATAGGTGCTGACCAGTCTGATAATTTGAATGTTATAATTGCCATCACTATACTTGCACCAACGCCTAAGAATATATTGTTTGTTACGAAATATGTCATAACTCCAACTATAGCCATATGATGGTAATTCCATATATCAACATCTAAAGTATTAGTTTTCTTTAAAATTAACATTATTATATTAATTGCTAAAATTGCAAATATTAAAATTGGTATAATTGGTGATGCCCATGTTACTGCTGCTATTGTTCCCCAGCCTACATCTAGTACATCTAAGCTAAAGCCCCATCTTTCAACCATTGCTTTTGCTGCTGGTCCAAGACTTCCTGATAAAAGGTTAATTACAAGTTTGATACCTGCAAATCCGATACCAACCGTTAAACCTGATCTAAATGCCTTTGCTGGTTTAACTCCAAAAACAAGACCTACTAATAATATTATTACTGGTAAAAGCACTGTTGGACCTGCATTTAAAAATGTCTGGAATACGTTATAAATAATTTCCATAGTTAATCCTCCTCATTTAAAAGATATGCTATTTATTTTTTAGCGTAATTTAATATTTCTTCTAAAGTTTCTTCTTCTCCAATACCTGTTAATAAAGACATTGCTGATACTACTGGTATTTTTGCACTATCTCCACCGTATTTTCCTGTTGTTACTAATATATCGAAATCATCTACTTTACTATCTATTTCTAATAATTTACATTGAGTAACTGATACTGCTACTCCGTTTTCTTCACATATTTCTCTAATCTTTGTTGCTACCACTGTTGATGTTGCTATTCCATTTCCGCAAGCTACTAATATTCTTTTCATTTTACATTCCTCCAATTTAATTAATTTTCTTATGTAGTTGTATTTAAATTTAACTTTTTAATTTTTAATTTAAGTAATTGTTTATTACTTCTAATAATGATTCATCAGATTTAGCTTCTATAATTTTCTTTAAATCTTCTGCATTTTGAATTAAACTTATAATTTTTTGTAGCATTTCTATATGACCATGTGGTTCATTTAATGCTAGCATAATAACAATTTGTACATCCAATGTTATACTTGGGTCATCCATTGCTTGAAAATCTACTGGATTATTAAGTACTCCCATTGCTATTGCTGATTCGTTTACTAAAGTATGATCGCAATGTGGTATTGCTATTTTTATAGTAGCAGGTAATCCTGTTGGATATTCTACTTCTCTTTTTAATATAGCTTCCTTATATCCTTCTTTAGCAAATCCTTCTTCTTTTAGCTTATCTGCTAAGAAGCTTAAAACTTCACTGCTATTACCGAAATTTAAATCCCTATAAACTAAAGTACTGTGACTCATAATTCTTCCTCCTACTGTATCTCTTTCTCTAATTCCTTTAATGTATTTACTAATGCTTCTATATTTTTTGAGTCTACATCCTCTTTATTAAAAAGACTTGATCCAATTCCCAAATAGTCAGCTCCATTTTGTAAAAATTCTTTAGCATTATGTACCGACACTCCACCAACAGCCATTATGTTTATATTTCCTAAAGGAGCTTTTATATCTTTTATATAGCTACTTCCACAGGCTTTTGCTGGAAATACTTTCACTATATCTGCTCCATTTTCATAACACCACCATACTTCGGTTGGAGACATTGCTCCTATTACTGATTTAACATTATGTTTTTTGCATTCATCAATAACTTCTTTTGAAACAACTATTGGTGTTAATATAAATTCTGCTCCTGCTTTTATAGCATTTTTAGCATCTTCTATATTTTTTACTGTTCCTGCACCTATACTAATTCTATCTCCATATTCTTTAGAGATTTTTTCTATAGTTTCAAGTGCACCTTCTGTATTTAATGTAATTTCTACTGCTCTAATACTTGATTGAACTAAAGCCTCCATAACAGTTTTTGTTTGTTCATAGCTGTAACCTCTTAAGATAACAGTCACTTTAGAAAAATCCTTCATCTTTTTCCCCCCTTTGATTTTTGTCTTGCCCTATATTAAAGCAATTTTCGTGCCAAGTCTTTGTGGCTAATTTTGTATATGTGATTTTATAGTAAAACATCTATTATCTCTTCCTTTGTAGTACTAGATTTTATCTTGTGTAATACTTCTTGTTCCATAATTATTTTATATAATTGTTCAAAATATTTTTTAGAATCATCCTTTAATGCTATAAGAAAAATTAAATCTACTTCATAATTAGCACTCCATGTTATCCTTTTGTCTAGTTTTGTAATTAATATGGTTGGCTTTGTAACAAATTCTGAATCTCCATGAGGAATTGCTATTCCTCCTTTTAAATATGTATCTCCAAGCATTTCTCTTTTAAATACACTTAGTAAAAATTCTTCCTTTACGTAACCACCATTAATAAGTTTTTTAACCATATCATCTAAGGCTTCATCCTTATATTTATATTGTTCATTAACAAAAACAACATCCTTGTTAATAATTTCAGATAATTTGTTTTCTTCTTTATCTGCAATTATATTATTAAGTTTTTTAACTCCTGAACCTTTCATTAATTCTTCTAAAGATATAAATGGAATATTCCTAAATTCAGGATTTATTGTTCCTACTATTGCTTCAATTTTTTTATTTTTTGCTATTTTAGACAAAGCTATGTTTATATCTTCATCCATAAAACCTATTGATATTATTTCAATATCTTTTTTTCTAAATGTATTTTATTTTTTACATATTCTTTTATCTTTAAGGCAGATCCTTTCCCTGTTATACATAACGTAACTATTACTCTTGATAAATTGTTATCTTCTGTATTGTATTGACTAACTCCATATCCTTTGGAATCATTTTCTAAGTCATGTACTATTTCTTCTAAAGATTGATCTGTTAAAGCTGATTTTCTTACTGCTTCTAAAACCATTAAAGTATCTACTCTACCCATTACCCTAGTTTCAATACCTGTCCTTGCCGTAATTATATCTCCAAAGGTAACTAAAGATCCCATGTCTACTAAGATTATACATCCTTTTCCTTCATCACTTTCTTTAACTACTTTTATAGCTTTATCAAGCATTATATCTGGAGAATCCCTAAAATCCATGTCTAGTCCTACTGCATGCTCAACTCCTAAAAATTTATTTGCAACTTCAGCCATTGCTGATGCCACTCTCCCGTGAGTCATTACTATAACAGCCACCTTACCTTCTTCACTTTTAGATTCCCTTCTATAATTTTTTAAATACATGGTAATAAAGCCTATTTCATCTTCAGGTATATCTATATCTAGTCTTTCTTTTACAATTTGGCACATTTTTCTTGCCACATTAAATTCCATATCATATTTTTTCTTTATAATATCAATTTTTGGATTTATTATTTCTTTACCATTATGTATTCTTTCATAAGTAGAATTTAAATGAACTGCTAAAGGGTATATTATATCTGCCTGCAGCCCTGGAAGCTCTTTCTTTGCAAGTTTCACCATGGTTTTTACAGTTTCAAGACTTTTAACTCCTACTAGATTCATTAATTCATCAGTATTAACAACTGTATAATTAATAGCTTTTGCTCCTCTAATAAGTTCAAGCTCAACTTGTTGGCTTAATATTTTTGATATTTCTTCATCACTATATCCAACAAATTTAAGTTCTGATTGTCTTTTTTCTATAAACTTATATATATTTGTATTTTTATTGCTTTCAACTTTTTCCTCACTAACACCTTTTACACCTTTTTGAGATATATAAATATCTTCCACCACAAATTTTTCTATATCTAAGTTATTAATTTTAACCCTCCTACTTTGTTCTTTTATATAATCAGGTAAATGCCTTTCATTTATGTAAAGTCTTTTATCATCTTTTATTTTATGTTCTAGAAAGCTTATTGCACAAGCAACTTGAATATCACTTTTTAATTGTCCAATATTACCTTGGCATTCATATTTCATAAGTTCTTCTATTACCTTTTTAGATACCAGCATATCTTTTTTAATTCTATAACTTTCTTCAAAAAATACCTGATTAATTAATTCAAACCTTTCTTCAAATGGTCTATCTTTTATTGGTGGTATTTCAATAACCATAGGTATTCTTCTTCTAAATGTTAATAAAAGGGAACTTTCAACATTTTCAGTAGTAGCAGCAATTATCATTACATTACTTCTTCTTACTGTTTCACTTTCACCTAACCTTCTAAATGTTCCTCTATCTAATATGCTGAATAATATTTCCTGCCCTTCAGAAGGTAATCTATGAATTTCATCTAAAAATAGGATACCTCCATCACAAGCTTCAACTATACCTATTTTATTATCAGTAGCTCCTGTATAAGCTCCCTTAACGCTACCAAATAATTGTGATAATAAAAGCTGAGGATTATCTGCATAATCAGCACAGTTAAAAACTATATATTTAGCATCTTCTGAAAAATTACTTGTACTCTTTGCAAAGTCATACATGGCATCAGCTAAATAACTTTTACCAACTCCAGAAGGTCCTAAAATTAAAACATGTAATCCATGAGGAGGATAACTAACCGCTGCCTTTGCTTGTTCAACTTGTAGCTTAAGACTTCCATCATATCCTACTACTTTTTTGAAGAAATTATTTTCTTCTTTGCTATTTTTAACTTCTTCTTCATTACTTTCTTTTAATTTATTACCTAATATTTCATTATTTGTTATTTCATTATTTAAAGTTTCATTAAAATACTTTTCATCTATATTTGATAAAATTTCTTTTTTTATATTTGCAGCTGCATATCTTTCTATTTTATATCCCTTTTCCTTTAAGGCTTCTGCTAATGATCTGTCAGATATACTTTTATTATTCCTTAAAATATCTATTGCATCATTTTTTATATAATCTAATCTCCTACTTCTTGAATTTCCTATATTATTTTTCTTTCTATATTCCGTTACCACCTCTCTTAATATATTTAATTTAGCTGCTATTTCTTCATCAGTTAAAGGATTTTTTCATCTTCTGATTTCAATATATCTTTTATCATTTTTCCTATATCCATAATCACTATCCCCCATTAAAATTTAAAAATTAGTTAATACTATGTTAATCATTGTTCAATTTTATAAATAATTTAAAATCCAAATAACTTTTATGCAAAATACTTATAGCAACATTAATATTTTTTTAGAATGTTGTTTTGTTGTAAAACTAGTATTTGCAATAATAAAATTATTAATACAACATGAAAAAAGAAGTCTAATCTAAAAAGATAAACTTCTCATTTCAGCTTTAATTAAATCACTTTTTCAAACGCAATTCTTTTTGCTTTATCTTCTAGATAAATAACTCCACAATATTTAAAATTATTTTTCTCTAACAATTTTTGCATAACCAAGTTTTTTTCATGTGTATCTATTTTATATTTTCTATACCTTTGTCTATACAAATTTTTTCTATATTCTTTATTATTTCTGTTCCTATTCCCTTGATATTACATTTCTTAGATGCAGCTATTCTATGAATAACAGCATATTCATTATTAGATATCCATTTACCGTCATAAATTAAATCATATGTTTCTTCTCCATCAAAAGATAATGCTACAGTTCCTATAATTTTATTATCATCTTCCAATACATAACTATGTTGATTTTCTATATCCCTTAGTATAACTTCTTCATTAGGATATCCCTGCTGCCACTGATCAATTTTACTTTCCTTTAGAAACTCCTTAGCCTCATTTATTATTTCTATTATGTACTTTAAATCATCTTTTTTTGACTTTCTTAACTTCATTTTTTATCCTTTCTAAAAATACATATATTACAACTTCTATACAAAATTTATTAACTAGTATTATACAGTAGATTATCCTTTCTGTAATTATTAATAAAGTAAATTTCAAGAATTTATTAAATTAATAAAAAAGACTATATCTTACTCTTAAAATAAGATATAGCTCTTTCTTCAATCTTTATAATATTACTTTAATTTATTACCTAATTGTTAATTGAACAAAATATTATCTAGATATTTTCCCCACGCCATAGTCTACTAAATTTTCCACGTCTTCTACACTTGCTAAATTCGCATCTCCATAAATTGTATGTTTTAATACAGATGCTGAAACTGCAAATTCACAAATATATTCTGGAGTTTTTTTATTTACTATACCATAAATCACTCCAGCAGTTAATGCATCTCCTCCGCCTACTCTATCAACTATATCATCTATTGTATGGATCTTTGATGAAAATAAAGTTTTATCAGTATAATAATTACATTGCAGCATATTTACTGATGATGATTTTATTTCTCTAAAGGATGAAAAAATATGCTTTATATTAGGATACTTTTTAGAAATCTCATCATAATAATACTTTAGCTTTTCATATTTATCTTCTAAATTACATTCCATATTTAAAATATTTTCTGCATCTAAGATCCCACCAGAAAAATATTAACATATGGTAATACTTTTTCAGTAACTTGACTTGCTTCCTCTAGACTCCACATTTTTGCCCTATAATTTGAATCATAACTAACTAAAATATTATTTTCTCTACAGTATTCTAATATCTTAAAAGTTAATTTTCTTGTTTTTTCAGCAATAGCTAGGGTTATTCCTGAAAAGTGGAATATATCAACATCTTTTAATGCTTCTTCAATTGAAAAATCATCTTCTGAAATATAGCTGAAGGCCGAATCAAGTCTATCATATATAACTTTTGAACTTCGGTTACCACTACCTGCTTCTAAAAAATATATAGGTGTTCTCTTATTTTCCCTACTTATAAATCTTGTATCCACATTTTTTGATTTTAAGTATATAAGCATTGCTTCTCCTAAGCTATCACTTGAAATTTTTGTAATTAACCTCGTATCTACCTTAAAATTTGCTAACGAAATTAATACATTAGCTTCTCCACCACCGTAGTTTACATTAAATTCATTTGAATTTGATATTAATACTCCTTTTTTAGTAGCTAATCTTAGTAATATCTCTCCTAATCCAGCAACTTTCATATTAAATACCTCTTGCTTTATTAAATTTTTCTATATATTGTTTACAAATCAATTCTATTTCATCAAATTTTCCTGCTTCACCAAGCTTATTTAATTCTCCACCAATCCCTACTATTGCAGCTCCGGCTTTTACCCATTTATCTATATTTTCTAAATTCACTCCACCTGTTACCATTATGTTTGCATATGGAAGTGGTGCCTTTACTGAACTTATATATCCTTGTCCAAAAGCATTTCCTGGGAATAATTTAATAACATCTACTCCACTTTCATAAGCTGTTACTATTTCATTTATTGTCATTACTCCTGGTATATAAGGAATATTGTATCTATTACAAAGCGTTGCAGTATCTTTATTAAAGGATGGAGAAACTATATATTGTGCTCCCGCTAATATTGCCATTCTTGCAGTTTCTGCATCTAAGACTGTTCCAGCTCCAATTACAACATCGGCATCTTTAGAATACTTTTCTGAAAGTTCCCTTATTATTTCATTAGCAAATTTATTTGTATAGGTTACTTCTATTGCTTTTACACTTCCATTAATACAACTTTCTGATATTTTAACTCCAATTTCTTTTGTGGTACCTCTAACTACAGCCACTACTCCACAACTTTTTAAAGCTTCTAAAACTCTTAATCTAAACATACTACATTCTCCTATAAATTTTATATAATATTTTTACAAATAATTTTTATGTGTTTTCATGTACTTTCTAATAAAAATAATGAAAAATTAGTACTTAAGAATTATAGGGGTTGTCGCATATACAGCCCAATTAAGAATAATAATCAAAAATAATTTATTTTTGAAAACTCCTAAGAGAGTTTTTTATTAATTTTAATTTTCATTCTTAATTTTTCATTGTGCGACAGCACCATATATATTCTAAGTTTTGCAAAGCAAAACCTCATTACTTTTTCACTATTCACTCTTCATTATTAACTACTCCATATATCCGCCCTTCATTGGTGAAACGGCTCTATCTGAATATAATTTTAATATTCCTGATTCATATTTATTTTCTCTAGGTTTCCAAGATTCTTTACGCTTCTTTAATATGCTATCTATTTCATCTAAATATAGTCTTTCTCCCTTTACACCTACTATTTGAAGAATTCTATTTTCTATATCAATTTCAATTAAATCATTTTCTTCAACTAAAGCTATAGGACCGCCTTCTGCTGCTTCTGGTGAAACATGCCCTATAGCTGGGCCCCTTGATGCGCCTGAAAATCTTCCGTCTGTTATAAGTGCAATACTTGATGATAATTCTTCATCTGATGAAATTGCTTCTGTTGTATAGAACATTTCTGGCATTCCGCTTCCCTTTGGACCTTCATATCTAATAAATACAGCATCACCAGGTTTTATTTTTTTAGATAATACTGCTTCAATTGCTTCTTCTTCACTATCAAATGGTCTTGCTTTTAAAATTGCCTTATGCATTTCCTTTGGTACAGCTGAATGTTTAACAACAGCTCCTTCTGGTGCTATATTACCTTTTAATATAGCAATAGCTCCATTTTTGCCTATTGGATCTTTATATGGTTTTATAATATCTTCTTTCTTTAAACCTGTTTCTTTTAAATATTCATTACATTTTTCATAAAATCCATTTTTCTTTAAATCTTCTAAGTTTTCTCCTAGAGTTTTTCCTGTAACAGTCATTACATCTAAATGTAATAAATCTTTAACTTCCTCCATTACTGCTGGAACTCCACCTGCATAATAGAAATATTCAGCTGGCCACTTACCTGTTGGACGAATATTTAATAAATATGGTGCATATCTATGTATTCTATCAAAGCTTTCTGCATCTATATCTACTCCAAACTCATGAGCTATAGCTGGAATATGAAGCAGGGAATTAGTTGATCCTGAAATAGCTGCATGTATTATTATTGCATTTTCAAAGGATTTAACTGTAACTATATCTCTTGCTTTTAAGTTTTTCTTAGCTAATTCAATAATTTGTTTTCCTGCTTCTATTGCAACATTTTCTAAATCCTCGCATGTTGCCGGCATAACTGCACTTCCAGGTAACATTAACCCTAATGCTTCTGCCATTATTTGCATTGTTGCCGCAGTTCCCATAAATGAACATGAACCAGCTGATGGACATGCGTTGTTTTTATAGTAAGTTAATTCTTCATCTGTAATTTCTCCACGTCTTTCCATAGCACTATAAGTCCCTATTTGCTCTAATGTTAAAAGATTTGGACCTGCCTTCATTACTCCACCAGTAACAACAATGGATGGTATATTAATTCTTCCAATTGCCATTAAATGTGCTGGTACTCCTTTATCGCAGCTAGTGATAAATACTCCTCCATCAAAAGGTGTTGCATTAGCATGAATTTCTATAAGTGATGCTATAGTATCTCTAGATACTAATGAATAATTTATTCCATCATGACCTTGTGCCATTCCATCACATATATCTGTTGCAAAAAATCTAGATGCCCTTCCTCCTTTATCAGCAACTCCCATAGCTGCATTATTAGCAAATTTCAATAAGTGCACACTTCCTGGATGACTATCTCCAAATGTACTTTCAATTATTATTTGAGGTTTAGCTAATTCTTCTGATGTATATCCCATACCCCTACGAAGTGGATCCATTTCTGGAGCAATTTTTCTAATATCTTGACTAATCATATTATCCTCCCTATTTTATATTCTATTATTTAAACATAGCTCGGATAATGGAATATCCATCATCCGAGCTTATAAACTTTACTTTATACTCTATTATTTAAGTTCTGGCCAATAGCCTTTATTTGCTTCAATTAAATCATCTAAGATTTCTTTGGCTACTTTTGCACTTGGTATAGTCTTAGATAAAGTAAGGGCCTGCCATAACTTCTGATAACTTCCTTCTATCCAGCCTTCAACAACTAATTTTTCTACTGCAACTTGTTGTTCCATTAATCCCTTTTGGAATCTTGGAATAGTTCCTTGAACTAAAGCTTCTGGACCATTACTTCCAACTATACATGGAACTTCCACCATAGCTGTTGGATCAAAGTTTTCTATTGCTCCTTTATTTTCAACTATTAATAACATTCTTTCGTGTGTATTATATGCAATTGCTCTTGCTAAGTCAACTATAAATGAAGCATGAGCATCTATATGGAATTCTCCACCCTTTGCAGTTCCAGCTTTAACTATTTCTCTTGCTGCATCAAATACATTCTTTTCTCTTCCATTCATTACTTCATTAGCTCTTGTAAATTCTTTATTAGAATGTTCTACAACATAATCTGGATATAAATAATATTTTAAATAAGTGTTTGGTAAGAAGTTTGGATCTAAAGCTATTAAGTCCTTTGCCTTCTTATGAGTTTCCTGCCAGCTTGGTTCTGTATGCTGAGTGTCTACTTCTACTTGATTTAAATATCCATTTTCTGAAACATAAGATATTAACTTAGGCATTAAGTCGTTTCCTGCTTTATCTCTAACACTAGTCCACCAGCCAAAGTGATTTAATCCAAAATAGCTAACTTCTAAATCTGCTGGAGTTAATCCAACTATTTGAGACATACGACGTAATGTTCCAACTGGCATATCACAAATATTTAATACCTTTGATTTTGGTTTTAATACACGGCAAGCTTCTGCAACTATTGCTGCTGGGTTAGAATAATTTAGCATCCAACAATCTGGAGAGTATTTTTCCATAAGATCTATTAATTCCATCATTCCACCTATAGAGCGCATTCCATAAGCTATTCCTCCTGGTCCACATGTTTCTTGACCTACAACCCCATATTTTAGCGGAATTTTTTCATCTTTTTCACGCATTTCATATTTTCCAACACGAATATGTGCCATACAAAAATCTACATCTGTAAATGCTTCTTCTGGATCTGTTGTATATGAAAATTCTATATCAGGTGCATTTTCCTTTAATAATATTTCTAATGCTTCACCTATTACTTCTTGACGTTCTTTATCATTATCATATAATTTTAATTTACGTAATGGAAAACGATCTACATTATCTAGAAGCATCATTACAATACCTGGTGTAAATGTACTTCCTCCTCCTGCTATCACTACAGAAAACTTTTTATTCTTATCCATAAAATTAGCCACCTTTCCTATTACAGTTTATAAAATTCAATTATTATATTTATTTAAATTTTATTTTGTTTTTGTTACTTACAAGCACATTATAGACCAGTAAATACTTATGGTAAACAGTTTCTATACTCAAAGAAACATGTTACCTTAGGTTGTAACATGTTCTCAAAATATTTGAATATTCTTAACTCTCTACTCTATATTTACATGATTATTTAACACTTCAATATTTGATAAATTATCTCTTTTACTTAATAAAAGACATATCCAATCTAAAACTATATGAGTAGCTTGATCAAATAATGAGCTTAATAACTGAATAGACCCTTGGTCTCCATCCGATTTAACCTTTCCTGGTACCTCTAAAATAACGTCTGCAATTTCAGCTAAAGGAGATTTCCTTTTACTTGTAACCACAATCACCTTAAGGCCTAACTCTTTTGCTGCTCTTGCATTACTCAATGTGTTTTTTGTAGTTCCAGATCCAGATATAGCAATATATATATTATCTTCTTTTAAGACAGGAGTAATGGTTTCCCCTAAAACATACGACTTATATCCTATATGCATTAATCTCATTGCAAAACCTTTCGCCTGAAAACCACTTCTTCCTTCTCCATCTACAAATATAGAGTTATCCCTTTTTAAAGTATTTATTATTTTATATATTTCGTCTTCATTAACTTTTAAAACAACATCATTAACTTCTTTTAATATTTCTTTTATTATACTCATATAAATTCTCCCTTAAACTTCTTTATTTCATCCCTTGGATTTTCTTTTGATGTAATTGCTGATCCTACAACTACTATATCAATATTATAATTTTTAAATACCTCAATACTTTCTAATTTAACTCCACCTGATACTGCAATATGTTTAATATGTGGAAATTCCTTATTGAATTTTTCTAACTCATTTATAAAACTTCCCTTATTTTTCTTATCAGTAGATGTATGTATGCAATAAATGGCATCTTTGAAATTAGATATTTCTCTTATTTTATATTCGGAACACTCCAACAAATCAATCATAATACCTTTGTTATATTTTTTAGAAACCTCATAACACTTTTCTATAGTTTCTAATGATGAGTTTCCCATTACTGTTAAAATATCAAATCCACACTTATAGCCCATTTCAAATTCATAAGCACCTTCATCAATTGTCTTTATATCACCTAAAATTAACGATTTATTTTTATTTAGATTTATTTTACTTAAAATTAAAAGTCCATAATCTTTTATTAAAGAAGTTCCTATTTCAATAATATCTGCCAATCCATCAAATTCATTTACTAACTTTAAAGCTTCTTCAATAGTCACTCTATCAATTGCTACTTGTAATCTCATTTTTTCTTTCCTTCTTACAAAATAAATATATTCAATTTATATATATTCAAATAGGAGTGACTAATTCAGCCACTCCTTATATTATATTTTAGTTTGATTCTATTCCAAGATATTCATCTACGCTTTTTCTTACACCTGTAACTCTCAATCCATAGATAACTTGAACATTCTCACCTTTAATTACAACACCATTTGCTGCTGTTTCGTTTTTTAATAAAGCTTCATTTACTAATGAAGAATCTTTTACTATTAATCTTAATCTAGTGAAGCAATTATCTACTTTTACTATATTATCTACACCACCAAGTCCTTCAACTATAACTGGTGCTAAATTTGCTTCTCCTGATGCTTTAGTATCTACTGACTCTTTGTTTGATGTAGCCTTTGCCTTATAATCACTCTTTGTATAAAGCTTAGTTTCGCCTTCTTCTTCTCTTCCTGGAGTTTTAAGTTTAAACTTAGTTATTACAAATCTAAATATTAAATAATATACTATGAATTGACCTATACCAACTAATATATACATTGGCCAACCTGTTTTTTCTATTCCAAGTGGAAGGTTATATAATAAGAAATCTATTAATCCATTTGGACCTATTGCTGTAACTCCTAAAAGATTTAATATTACCATTCCAAGTCCACTTAATACAGCATGAATTCCAAACAATACTGGTGCTACGAACATGAATGAAAATTCAATTGGTTCCGTAACTCCTGCTAAAATAGATGTAACTGCTGCTGGAATTAAAATTGCTTTGATCTTAGTTTTGTTTTGTGGTAATGCTGTATGATACATTGCTAAACATGCACCTATTAAACCAAACATCTTTGAAAGTCCTCTAGCATCCCAAATTACTGATGCTGAAAGTTTAGCTATTGTTGGATCAGCCATTTCTGCAAAGTATATGTTTCTAGCTCCTTCAAAAACTTGACCACCAACTTCAGCAACTCCTCCTAATGAACTATATAAGAATGGAGTATAAACTAAGTGATGTAAACCTGTTGGAATTAATAATCTTTCTAATGTACCATATGTGAATATACCAAAGTTTCCTGAATTTTTTATAAATTCTCCAAGGTTATTTATTCCACCTTGTACTACTGGCCATATATAACTACATACTATTGCTAAAAGAACAGTTACTGGTATTAATATAATAAATACTAGTCTTGAGCCTCCATATATTTGAAATGCTCCATCAAATTCTTTTTCGCTAAATTTATTATGAAAATATGCTACAACTATACCTAATATAATTCCTAAGAAAACTCCCATATCAAGTATTTGTACACCTAATACAGTTGTTTGACCGCTTCCTCTTAATGCATCAGCTGGTGCTAGTTTTCCGTTTAAATTTAAAAATATATTCATTGCATTTATAAATACTAAAAATACTAATAATGATGTGAAACCTGCTTCTGCTTTTTTCTTTTTAGCAAGTCCTACTGCCAAGCCTACACAAAATATAATACCTAAATTTGTTAATACAGAAACTAATGAGCCTGACAACATTTTTCCTAATCCAAATACAAGATTATTCTTTAGAAATGGTAAGTACTCCGCTAATTTAGCATTAGTTAGAATATTACCTATTGCAATTATTATACCTGCTATTGGTAATATTAAAACAGGTACAAACATTCCTTTAGAAAAGTTTTGTAGTTGATTCATTATCTTTTCTTTCATTTTCTTTACCTCCATATATTTTTTCTAGAAACCATTTACATTTTTCATTATAATAAGTGTTCTATTATCTGTATATAGATTTTGTCCTCAAAAAAACGTGTTACCCAATTAGATAACACGTTACTTAGAATTGCTATTTTTTCTCTTATAGTATTCGTATATCAATAGTTCTACTAATACCAATACCTTTGGAAAGAATGTATTAGGCATTAGATTTCTGTCGTCTAACTTATTGGCATCATCTATCTTTAAACTTACATCAGCAAGTTTGCTTATACTATTTTCAATTTCATTTGTAAAAGATATAACTTTTATACCATGTTCCTTTCCTGTTTTTACCTTATTCAAAACCATAGGTGTTTCTCCTGATTTTGATATGACTATAATTGCACTTATAAAATCTAAATTATTTTCAAAAACACCTATTGAATCTGTTCCATTTGATAATATACATCTTTTGCCCATTACTAATAGTTTCTTATTTATATAGTCTGCTACAATTCCTGAAAATCCATTCGCATAAATAAATATGAATTTGTTACTATCATCAAATAATATATCTACAAATTCATTAATTGCTTCTTTACTATTTCCTTCAAGTAAACTCTCCATATTTAAACTATCTAAAAAACCTCTTTCATTTAAGGTATCTTCAAATTCATTTTTTGTTAATGCAGCTAAATTATATTGCATTTCTAAGAATCCAGAATAGCCAAGCTTTTTAGAAAGTCTCATGATAGTTGATGTTGAAGTAAAATTATTTTTAGCAATACCTCTGACGCCTAATTTATTAACTTGATCTATATTGTCTAATATATAATTTAAAACTTTTATTTCAATTTCAGTAAGTCCCTTATTTTCAATAAGTTTAGATAAATCCATTCTTTCCTCCATCTCAATTTATATTCCTATAATATTGAATCTTTAATACTATACTCTTATTAAGTTTTATATTTTTATATTATTTTCTAATTTTTCTATAGCTTCATTCATTCTCTTTATTTTAGTTTCCTCTTTTTTAGCTGAAGTTATCATTTGAAAATATTTTCTTTTTTGAGAATAAGATAAAGCTTCATAAAATTTATATGCTTTTTTATTCGCTTCAAGTTTTTCTTTAAATTCCTCAGGCAACTCTATAATTCTTTCTTCTTTATCTTCTTCTAATTCCACACTTATAATATCTCCATAAGTTTTATTAATCTTATTTCTTATCTCTTTTGTTATACCAATTATGTAACATGGTAATCCCATTTTTACTACTGATCCTATATATTCTACGTTATTGAATTTAGCTTTAACCTTAATTCTTTTGGCTCCAAATTCCTTTTCAATATCTATTGGAACTTCTATATATGATGCATCTTTATTTTCTATTTTCTTTATTTCAGCTTTGAATGTGTACACTTTCATCTTTTTCCTCCAATATCAAGTTTTATATTTAAATATTCTTATAATTATTAATTATATTTTATTAATTCCTAAAAGTATTTTAATTTTAACATAATATTAGAGAAT
>NZ_ASRV01000185.1 GCF_000401215.1 Clostridium sartagoforme AAU1
AGACCGCCGACCACCACTAGTATACTAAATCGTAATTAACTTCGTAATAATGTATGTACTATAACGTAAGTTTATTAACGTAATTTAAATTTATAAAATAAAAAAAACTAATATATTATCAATTTATATATTAAAAGTATAATCAATTAATTATATAAATTAAATAATATATTAGATTTTGCTTAAAGCATCACGTTTTTTAACTTAAACATTACTTTCCATATATTTAATTAGTTTTTCTCTTGTTGGCAGTCCTTCATTATCACTTTCAAATGTAACTTGTATTGCCCCTATAGCATTAGCTCTTATTACAGATTCTTTAAGATTTAAACTTTCTAGCTTTCCGCTTATTATTCCTACCGCAAAACCATCTCCAGCCCCAACCGTATCAATTACTTTATCAACTTTAAATCCCCTTTGGAAATAACTTTCATTGTTATTTCTTACATAAGCCCCTTTACCCCCACACTTTACAACTATTTCATTAACTCCTAATTCATTATAAAAATCAGCTATTTTCTCTGGACTACTACTTCCCGTTAATATTAGTCCTTCTTCAATTCCAGGTAAAATTAAATCACATTTTCTAGCTAAACCATTTATAACTTCAATCATAACTTCTTTACTTTCCCATAATACTAGACGTAAATTTGGATCAAAAGTAATAAATATTCCTTTTTCCTTTGCCCTATCCATTAATCTATAAGTTGCTTCTCTACAGCCTTGTGATAATGCTGGTGGAATTCCAGTAATATGAAGTAATCTCACACCTTCTAAATCTATAGCTTCAATATCTTCTGCTTTCATTTTTGAAAAAGCAGAGTCTTTTCTATAATAAGCTGTTTCAGGATCACCAACTAAGACTTTACTTTTTAACATAATTCCTGTTTTATTTAATTTATCAAAAGTAACAAACTCTGTACTAATTCTTTCTTCCTCTAAATACCTTTTTATATACTTTCCAAGAGGATCTTCTCCTAATCTTGTTATATACGAAACTTTATGCTGTAATCTTGTAAGACCTATGCACACATTTACCTCTGCCCCTGCTAATGATCTTTTAAAATTCTTTACTTCGTCTATATTTCCTTCATCTTTTGCTATAAATAAAGCCATAGGCTCTCCAAATAATATAACGTCACTCACTTATTAATCCTCCTTGTATAATCTAGTTGTAACTGGTAAAAAACTATTTTTCTTTATATATCTATATCCTCTGCTTTAACAGCCTTGATTAGTTTTTCACAGCGTTCCTTTAGTAAGTTAAGGTTAGATGAATTTATTCCTTTTGTTAAATAACCTCCAAATCCTGCTGCATAAGCCCCATTATCAAACCAATCATTAATATTTTTATCATCAACTCCACCGGTTGGCATAATATCTATAAAAGGCATTGGTGCTTTTATCCCTTTAATCATATTCATAGATATACAATCTCCAGGAAATAGCTTGACCACATCGCTTCCTGCTAAATAAGAGTTATATATTTCTGTTGGTGTTGCAGCTCCCATCGAACAAAAAACATCTTTTTCTTTACAGAACTGACCTACTTCTTCTACTATACATGGTGATACAATAAAATCTGCTCCATTTGATATTGCTAAGGCTGCCTGTTCTCTAGATAAAACAGTTCCAGCTCCAATAAGAGCATTAGGTAAATTCTTCTTTAAATTTTTGATTAATTTTTCTGCTCTAGGCAAACTAAATGTAATTTCTAAAGTTGTTATTCCTGATTCTACAAGAGTTTTACATATAAGTTCTGCTTCCTCTAAATTATTTCCTCTAATCACTGCTATTAACTTTTTCTTCATTATCATTTTTACTTCTTGTTTATTCATATAAGCTCTCCTATCATGAAATTTATTTATTATAAAAATTGGGTTGAATTTAAATGATTATTCCATCCTTCAAATCCAACCCACCTTAATGTATTATTATTTTTCTTAAATCCTATAATAACTTTATTCTTCTATTTTTTTCATCAAATACAGTTAATTTTCCATATATGCTATGGTTGTTTTCACTTATATAAAGCTTATCGCCTTTAAAAGTATCATAAGCACAATAATAAACAGAAAATTTCTTATTTGTATCGTTAATTTTAATTTCAAAGCCTATTATTTTATCTTTATCTGCTGATGAATTGCTCCCATTTTGATGAACATTTACTTTCCTAACACTTAATAAATCATACTCATAAAATGCTTCTACTTTATTGCCTCTGTCTGTAAAAAATTCTTCTGATATCAATTTATCATTATTACATAATTGATTATATTTATTAGAAAATATACTCTTACTGTGTTTAAATTTCTCACCATATAAAACATCCGCTGCAAAATTTCTTTTATTTGTCTTCATTATATATTTTTCACCATTAATGCATTTTGCTGTTGCTCAATATTATAAATTGAACGCCATTTATGTTTGCCTGGATATTCAATATTGGTAAATATAATAACAATATTCATTTCTGACTGTATAAAAACAGTTCTTTTAATTATATATAGTTCTTCCCCTTGGATATCTTTTTTATTTTTTAGCTTATTTATTGATTTTCCAACCCAAGAACTTTCTAATACTATATAATTACCATCTTGAACATAATTATTAGATATAGGATCTTGTATTTCGTCATAAGACCAAGCTCCATTAATAATAAATCCCTCTTTATTATCAACATCCACTGTGTTATGCATCCATTGCCTTTTTAAACTGCTTCTAATAACAGAATCCTGTTGATATGTAAATCTACCTGGATCTCCTATTAAATCTTCTTTATTCAAACTTATTGTTACACTTCCAAGTGATGCATGACCATGTCCACTACCATGACGTCCATTAAACATTGTTATCAAATGTTTTTTATCTTTATATGCTAAAAAACCACTATCTTTTTGCTTAAAACACCCATTAATATTTTCATTTTCTTCATAATTGAAATTAGACATTTTATCATATTTCTTACCAACAAATAAAATTCCTTTTTCATTATTATATACTTTTTCAGACGTTAACCCTAAACATCTATATATACTATATACGTAAGAAAAATCGACACCGTCACTATCATGTAGTGATAATAATTTATTATTATGTTTAACATAATATTGTGATGCATAAATTAACGGTTTTAGCTTCTCACGAATATTTACCTTCATTTCTTGCTTTGTATATTCTGCATGCATTATTACATAAGCAATACTCAAAACAACTTCATGATGATAAAGAGGGCTTTGTTCCCATTGAATTCCATCCTTATAAAATTGTATTTCAATTTGATCACTCAATAAATTCCACGCCCAATTTTTATGATCTTCATCTACTAGTTCAGGAAATAATATCGATACCGATAATATTCCCGTTACTAATAGTACCCCCCAGTTACTTAAGAGCTGCTTTGGTTTATACTCTTCATAAAGATAGTTTAAGTGTACTTTTAAAGACTCCTCAAAAAGTTTTAACTCTTCTGTGTCTGCTTAACATAAAAATCCATTCTGGATCTCCATTAAGAGATTTATTCCAATTAACTCCATCAAATATATATGGGATAGAGGTTGATTCCATATCCATAGGATCATTATAAATAATTATATTTTCACATAATAAATTACCTTGAAATCTTGCTCTTTTTATTTCCTTACTACAATTACTTTTAACTTTTTCTTCCCAAGTTCCTTTTAAAAATTCACTACTATACCTGTTCACTAAATCAAAAGTTATCATAATTTAATATCCTCATTTTCTTCTTCCTATAATACTAGATGGTAAAACTTCTATTATAACATCTTTAGCTATTTCTATAGAATAACTATCTTTATTCTTATGCAATATCACGCCCAAAACTCCTGAACTCAATACAATTTTTTCACCAATTTTAAGCCCTTCAAGAAAACTTGAATGTTCTTCACTATTCTTCTTTACTCTTTTATATTGAATAATTGACGATAGTATAAAAAATGCTAAAGATGTTATAATAATTATTATTATAAAAGTTATATTATTTTTACTCATTATCCCATCATCCTAGCACTTAATAGAGTAGTTGTTTCTTTACATTCATCAATAGACTTAAGTAATGTATCTTGCAGTTCATCATCTGAAACTTCACCAAAAAGACTTTTCATTACTATATCAACAATTAATGCCAGATTAACCCCGGAAATAACATATTGATTTTTATTACCAGATTCTAATACTAAACGAGCTGAGATTTGATGAGGAGCTCCTCCAGTTAAATCTGCTAGTACTATAGCATGATCGTTCTGATCTAAAATAGATTTTAATTGTTCTTCAAATTGCTCATGTGTTAATTCACCATTTAAATTTAGACCTATAATATTTTCATTTTCTCCTACTAGTAGAGATACTGCTGATAAAATTCCACTTGGAAAATTTCCATGTCCTACTATAATTATCTTTTGCATTTCAATACCTCCTAAACCAGGATACCAAAGTATGAAAGTACTATACCTAATGCAAATAATAAAGCTAGTAACTTATATGTTGACCATTTATATTTTTTTACTAATACAAATACTATTATAGTAATAACAGCAGGTAACATATTTGGAAGTATCTTATCTAAAATTCCTTGAAGAGAAACTACTTGTTCTTTTGTATCAGCTCCTGCTGCAAGGGTAGTAGCGTATTGAATACCTATCTTCGCCTTTACAAACGAAACTGCTAATGCAGAAATTACAGTAACACCAACAATATTTGCTGCATGAGATATTTGTCCAATTTTTTCACTTAAAGTAGCAATTACACTAGTTCCAAGTTTATATCCTAAATGTCCCATTAACAATTTAACAATAAACAATGTAACATTTATAGTTATAAAGAAAGCCATAGGTGCAAAGCTTAATCCATCCATTGCTAATCCAGCAAAAATTGTTGAAAATAATGGAGCTACACCAAATTGTGCAAGAGAATCACCAATACCTGCTAAAGGGCCCATCAAAGCCATTTTAATGCTACGAGCATCTTCTACATCTTCACCATGATCAAGCATTGCTAATTGTAAGCTTGTTATAAAAGGTACCATATGAGGGCTTGTGTTATAAAATTCAATATTTCCACCAGCTATTTCTTTTAGCTTATCTGGTTCATTTTTAAAAATTTTCTTTAACGCTGGTAATATTGCAAATAAATATCCTGTTCCTTGATATGAATTATAGTTAAATCCATTAAGTTATACATAATTATTGCAAATACTGCTCCAACTAGTGCAGTAGCCATAGTTGGTAATCCTAAATATGAAACACATATATATCCTAATAACACATATGGAATGTATTCTTTCTTTAACATAACTGACATAATCATTGCAAATCCTATTGCAGGTACAAGTCCACCAGCAACTGAGAATCCTTTAACTAACCATTGTGGTAGAACATCAACAAATGCTTGTAAAGCAGGTAAACTTACTGCTGATGCTAGACCTACTATAAATCCAACAACTAAGAAGCCTATAAATGTAAGATTAGCAACCACATTGAATTTACTATACTTACCTTCTTTTATTAAATTTTTAGCATTACTTGTTGTTCCAGAGAAAGCAGTATATAAACTAGTAGTAAGCAATTGGAATAATACCGCAAACGGGAATGATAGTGATAAGGCTGATTCAGGAGTAACTCCTTGATTTTTTAAAGTTATAGCCATTATTGTTCCAACGATTCCAGGTCCTAATTGGTTTGGAGGAACTGTACCACCTGCACCAACACCAAATCCCATGAATGCTAATTCTGCTAATGCCCCAAATGTTAGAGCCGTTGGGATATCCCCTAAGATTAATCCAACAAAGAATGCCATAACAATTGAACGGTTAGTATAAATACCTAATAATTGTCCTGCATAACAAAATGCAGTTACTAGTCCAATTAAAAGTGCTTGAACTAATGTAATTTCCATAATGTAATCCTCCTCTATTCTATAATATCGCCTTATTTAAAGCTTCTATTGTTTGAACACCATCATTTGATACTGGTGATGTTTTAGTATCAAATTTAATATTATATTTATCTCTTAATTTACGTAATACAATCATCTAAAGCATCTTTAATTTCTTTTTTGGTTAAAAATCCTCCATTTAAGTAACGCTCACTACCAACTAATGATTCTTTTTTAATTACTCGCATTTTTTTAACTCCTTAATGTCTTTTTCTATTCATCACTCGACATTATCTTCAGTTTGAATTTCAATTGAGTAAAATTTATAATGTATGTAGTTTCTAACAAATTCAAAAGGCTGCTTTTCTGGATAGTATGTTATTCCTTCTGATTTATAAACAGGTATATTTCTATCTATTTTTAAAATCTCACATACCTTATCCTCTACAATTGGAAACTCTATTTCTATTTTTTTCTTCATTGGCAATGTCATTAAATTTATTCCAAACATTTTCCTTAATTCATCTGAAAGCCTATTACTTTCTTTCAGCTCATTATATGGAAAGTTTTTTAAATATTTTTTAGGAATATAACTATTTTGTACATGCCAAGGTCTATCATTTACATAACCAACACGACAGAACTCTACTAAAATATCGTTTGATCTAACATTCAGTTTCTTTGCTATTTCTGGATTTTCTATTTCTTTTACATAAATTAATTTTTTACTTTCAACAATTTTATATTGCTCTTTAAACTCCTGAGTTATTGGACTACCTTCATCTATAAATGCACGTCTATGCTTAAAGTTTTTTCTTACAAATGTACCTTCACCTTGTTTTCGAATAAGGTATCCACTTAAAACTAAATCTTGAAGAGCTTTTACAACTGTTGTACTACTAACATTATAAATTTTTTTCAATTCTCCTTCTGAATATATCTTATCTCCGGGTTTGAATTTTTTATCTTCAATCATTTGAATAATGTCTTGTTTTATAATTTGATATTTAGAAACCATTTCTATTCCTCCTTAATAATATGACATGTTAATATGTTAAGTTTATTATATGTTATATCATTAAGGCCTTCAAGTTATAGTTTCCATTTAATAATTAATATCAAATTCTTAAATTATCTACTAAGTAGATTTTTAATTCATTTTAGTAATTATGAATCTTAGAATTTTATAATTAATTATATAAATTTAAAAGTCATTTTTTTGGTTTAGTACTTAACCTAATTACAACTTAACATGTTAACCTGTTAATGTAATAATATTATAGCTAGAAACCGTTGTCAAGATATTAAAAAAATTTTTGTTGAAATTTTTTAAATATAAA
>NZ_ASRV01000186.1 GCF_000401215.1 Clostridium sartagoforme AAU1
TTTTATTTTTCTTAAACATCCATTTTAAATAATTTAAATCTTTATAAACTTTTATTTTGCTATCCTTTTTATTTATTAATAGCGAATAGTCAAAAGTAAAATCATTATCTATATCTATTTTTTGAATATCACACCTATTTATATGATATATATCTTTATCCTTCACCACTAACTTTAAAGTTGGTATTTCATATATATTTTCAAATCCAAACTTCTTAACTAATTTATGATGAGCTATTTCACTAGGAAATCCTAATATAAAATCATAATTTTTTCTTTTTAACTCTTCATAGACTTTTATTCCAATTTTAGTAGATAATCCATTATTTCTAAACTCTGGTTTAATAAGTAAAGGCATAGATATTCCTGATTTTATAATTTCATTATTTATAACTATACTTATAGGTACAACTGAATAACCACCAATAATTTTGTCATTTTCTACTGCTAAGCAAAAAATTAAATCATCTATAGGATTATTTAAATATATCCATGAAAAATATTCTGCACTTACTTCTTTGTTAAAACAGACTTTATATAAGTCTTTTAATTCTTCTACTATTTCATTAAAATTTTTCTTATCTATAAACTCTACTTTCATTATTTCACCTGCTAAATTTTCTCTTAATAAAATATATGAGTTGAAAATTAGTTAGGTTCTATTAAAAATCTAATATATGAAATTTTTCTTATTTTATTAAATATCCTTTTTATCATATATATTTGAAGTAATAAAATATGATGCTAAAATTAATGTAAATATACAAAGAACAACTAATACCTTTACTATTAATATTCCAAAATTTATATTAGGTAAATATTTCATTAATTCTGTTGAAAATACCATTGGAAAAACTGCTAAAAATACAATTGCTATCCTGCCCTTCTCAAATCCTAGTATTAATTCCAATGGAATTAATATAGCCATCATAAAAACACCTATAGCTATCATTGTATAAATCAATGACCTTAATGAACCAATTTCATTTATTGTAACTATATTTAAGGAAATTAAGCCTGTGTATAGAACTGATGATATTATGGTAGCTATCATTGTATTAATAGCTACAAATATATATCTTGATAATATATACTCTTTTGGCTTTACTGGTAAAGAATATATTAAATAATTCACTTTACTTTTTTCCTCATAAAATGCAGTACTATAACATGTAGCCATTATAAAAAGCGCACCACTAAAAGTTATCATTTGAGGATTTACAGCACCTAAAAATATTCCCATAAAAATTATTAAAGCCATATATTTCTTTAGTGCCAATACTGTTTGAAACTGTAAAAATAATAAATTTAATATTCTTCTCATTTTAATTCCTCCTAGTATAATAAAGCATAATATCTTCTAAAGTTGGTTTTTCGTAAATAACCTCATTTCCAAATATCTCAAAAGCTTCTTTTTTATTTGATGTTAAACCTTCAAATCCAAACCCATTAGCTTTAATAGAAATAAGATATTTTCTTGTTTCATTATCTAAAAGTTCTTTCTTTCCTTTTATTATGGAGTGCTTTTCTAAAATTTCATCTTTTTCTCCATATAATATAACTTTTCCTTTGTATATAAATACAATATAATCTGCGCATTTCTCTAAATCACTAGTTACATGGGTTGAATAAAATATTGTAAGATTCTCCTTCTCCATCTCTTCTTGTAATAACTCTAAAAATTCACTTCTTACAATTGGATCTAAACTAGCCGTAGGCTCATCCATCATTATAATTTTAGGTTTTATAGATAATGCCATTGCTAATTCAAATTGTTTCTTTTGTCCTTTAGATAGTTTTCCATAAACTAAAGTTTCGTTTATATTGAATTTATTGATTAATCTGTTATATAAATTTTCATCCCAATTAGTATAAAATTTAGATACAGAAGTCTTTATATTTCTTAATTTACTTTCTTCTAAAAACCCACATACATCACCAACGAAACCTATTGATTCTTTTACTTTATGATTATCAGAAATATTTTCTCCTAAAACTAATATTTCTCCTTCATCATATTTAATCATATTCATTATAGCTTTTATAGTAGTCGTCTTACCTGAACCATTTGGACCAATAAAGCCTGTTATAAAACCTTCTCTTACTTTTAACTCTTCTATATTCAATTTGAAATTCTTATATTCTTTTTTTAAATTTTTAATTTCAATTGCTTCCACCATTATACCTCCTCATATAAATTCTTAAATATCTCTAATGCTTCTTCTAATGTTAATCCAATAGCTTTTGCAGAAATTATTGCTTCTTCTAATTTGTTCTCAATTTCAAACATAGCTACTTCTTTAAGTCGTTCATTATTTGCCTCTGCTACAAAAGTACCTTTTCCTACAGCAGTTTTAATAAATCCTTCTTTTTCAAGTTCTTCATAAGCTCTCTTAGTAGTGATTATACTTACTTTTAATTCCTTAGCTAATGTTCGTATTGAAGGTAGTGCTTCTCCAGGCTTTAAAGTTAAGTTAATAATTTGGGTCTTTATCTGGCTTTCAATTTGTTCATATAAAGGAACTTGTGAGGAATTGCTAATTAATATATTCAAATTCTCACCTCCAAGTGTGTATGTAGTGTATATATTATCTATATACATATAATAACTTATATACACTTTGATGTCAATATCTTCTAAAAACTTAAAATAAAAAACTGATTTTCCAAGCAAATCAGTTTTTTGTTCTTCTATGTTATTATAATTTTTAATTACTTTTCTTTTACATTTATTGAAATACCTAACTCTTGTAATTGTTTTTCATCTGCTATGTTAGGTGCTTCACTTAAATAACAATAAGCGTTTTGATTTTTAGGGAATGTAATAACATCCTTTATATTTTCCGTTCCAGCTAAGAACATTACCATTCTATCAAGCCCAAAAGCTAAACCTCCATGTGGTGGTGGTCCAAATTTAAATGCATCTATTAAGAAACCAAATCTTTCTTGCGCTGATTCTTCTGTAAATCCTAATGCTTTAAACATTCTTTGTTGAAGATTCGAATCATGTATTCTTATAGATCCTCCACCTAATTCTTCACCATTTAAGACTAAATCATATGCCTTTGATCTTACTTCTCCTGGATTTGTTTCTAACATATCTAAATCCTCATCCATAGGTGATGTAAATGGATGATGTGCCGCATGATATCTTCCTTCTTCTTCATCATATTCAAATAATGGGAATTCTGTAATCCAAGTAAAATTAAATTCATTTTTGTCTTTTATTAAGTCAAATTGTTTAGCAAGCTCTAATCTTAGTGCTCCTAAGCTTTGGAATACTACTGAATTCTTATCAGCAACTATAAATATAGCATCTCCAACTTCTGCTCCCATAGTTTTAACTATTGAGTTTGTAACATCGTCAGTTAAGAACTTAGCAATAGAAGACTTAACTCCATCTTCTTTTAATTGAATCCATGCAAGACCTTTAGCCTTATATGTCTTAACAAATTCACCTAATTTGTCTATTGGCTTTCTTCCAAGATCTGCTCCACCTTTTAAGCAAAGAGCTCTTACTGAACCACCAGCTTCTATTGCTGATTTAAATACTACAAAATCCATATCCTTAACGTCTTCTGTAATATTAGTTATTTCCATTTCAAATCTTAAATCTGGTTTATCTGAACCGTATTTTTCCATAGCATCTTTAAATGTCATTCTCTTTATTGGTAATTTAACATCTACTCCTGCTACTTCTTTAAATACATGAGCTATTAAACCTTCATTCATTTTAATAACATCTTCTTGTTCAACAAAACTCATTTCTAAATCTATTTGAGTAAATTCTGGTTGTCTATTTGCTCTTAAATCTTCATCTCTAAAACATTTTACGATTTGATAATATCTATCAAATCCTGATACCATTAATAATTGTTTGAAAATTTGTGGTGATTGTGGAAGCGCATAGAACATTCCAGGATAGTTTCTAGAAGGTACAAGATAATCTCTAGCTCCTTCTGGAGTACTCTTAGTAAGCATTGGAGTTTCTACTTCTAAAAAGTTATTATCGTCTAGATAATCACGAACTGATTTAGAAATTCTATTTCTAATCATGAATATTCTTTGCATATCTGGTCTTCTAAGATCTAAATATCTATATTTTAATCTTATACTTTCAGCAGCATCTAATCCTTCCTTTATATATATTGGAGGTGTATCTGATTCTGAAAGAATTTTTAAACTTTCACACTTAAGCTCTACTAATCCTGTTGGCATATTATGATTAGGAGCTTCTCTTAAAACTACTTCACCAGTAACTGCTATACAATATTCAGGTCTAACATCTTTAGCTTTTTCAAAAGCCTCAGCATTTATTGCTTCCCCAAATACTATTTGCATTATTCCTGTTCTATCTCTAAGGTCAATAAATTGTAGACCTCCTAATTTTCTATTTCTTTGCACCCAACCCATTAATGTGATTTTTTGTGATACGTTATTTTCTCTAACTTCTCCACACATTAGGGTTCTTTTTAAGCCACCTAAAGCTTCACCCATTTTTTCTTCCTCCTAACTATTTTACAAGTTTTGCTATTTCTTCTATATTATCTAAACTCACTTCAAATTGCTCACCATCACTCATTCTTTTAAGCTTTAGTGTCTTATTTTGAAGCTCGTCATCACCTAAAATTGTAGTAAAGGCTGAACCTATCTTATTTGCATATTTCATTTCTGCCTTTATACTTCTTCCCATATGATTTATTTCTGTCTTTATACCAATAGCTCTAAGTTTATTAGCTAATACAAAAGCACTTGTCTTAGCTGCTTCCCCTCTAGCACCTATATAAAGATCAACTAATCCTTCATTTGGAATTTCTATACCTTCTTTTTCTAAAGTCATTATAAGTCTTTCTAAACCTAATCCAAATCCTACAGCTGGCATTTCTGGTCCACCAATTTCTTCTATAAGCTTATCGTATCTTCCGCCGCCACAAACTGTAAAATCATCATTTAATATTTCAAATATAGTCTTTGTATAATAATCTAATCCTCTAACTATACCTGGATCTACTTTATATTGTATTTTTAAAGCATCTAAATAATTTTTAACTTCAGTAAAGTGAGAATCACACTCTTCACATATATAATCTAATATAATTGGAGCATGCTTAGTTATTTCATTACAACTTTTTTCTTTGCAATCAAGAATTCTCATTGGATTTTTTTCAAATCTAGTTTTACAAATTCCACAAAGATTATCATAATTTTCTTCAAGATATCTTTTAAGTGCTTCATTATATTTAGGTCTACATTTAGGACATCCTAAGTTGTTTATATTTAAACTTAAACTTTTAAGCCCTAATTTTTTTAATGATTCCATAGCTAATGAAATTACTTCAGCATCAATTGAAGCTTCTTTTGAACCAAAAACTTCAACTCCATATTGATGGAATTGTCTAAGTCTTCCTTTTTGAACATTTTCATATCTGAAACAAGGTATTATGTAGTATAACTTTGTTGGCTGAGCTTCATTAAATAATCTATTTTCTATGAAAGCTCTTACTGTTGGTGCTGTACCTTCTGGTTTTAAAGTAATACTTCTATCACCTTTATCATTGAAAGTATACATTTCTTTTTGCACTATATCAGTTGTTTCTCCAACACCTCTTAAAAATAATTCTGTATGTTCAAACATTGGAGTTCTTATTTCTCTTACCCCATATGATTTTGAAACATCTCTTAAAACCCCCTCTACATAATGCCATTTATATGCATCTTGAGGTGGCATATCCTTCGTACCCTTAGGTGCTTGGATTTCCATAAAATATCTCCTCCTATTTAAGGTAAAGTTCATCTAAAAGTTTTATCTTTTCCTCTACCATTTCCTTAATTCTACTTGTGTACTCTCTAATATCTTTAACATTTCCAAATCTTTCAATTCTATTTTCTTCTAGAAAGACTACTTTTGATACGGCATCTGCCCCTAAAGCTATTATAGTTTGCTTATCTTCTATCATTTGTATGTTATATAAGCATTCTTTGCCTTCTTTAGAATAGCCTAAATTCTCCATATTGCCAACCATATTTTTTTGTCTATACATATAATACGGCTCTATATTTAAACTTTTAGCTAAATTTCTACTTACTTCATACATTAATGAAAGTTCATCTTGCTTCTTTATTTGTATGCCTTTTTTTAAAATGAAATTTTCATAAAGAATAGATGCTCTTTTTAAAGATAATCCATGGACAGTTAAACTATCTGGTCTTAGTTTTAAGATTTCATTTGCAGTATATTCTGCTTCTTTTATCCCTTCACCAGGTAATCCTATTATCATATCCATATTTATATCATCAAAGCCTAAATTTCTAGCTAAATTAAATTTATCTATAACATCTTTTGATGTATGTCCTCTACCAATCATTTTTAATGTGTCATCATTCATTGTTTGAGGATTAATACTTATTCTAGTAGTGTTATATTTTTTCATAGTTTGAAGCTTTTCTAAAGTTATACTATCCGGTCTTCCACATTCTACAGTAAACTCAAGTATTTCTTTATCTAATACGAAAGCATTATAAATTTCTTTCATAATATCTTCAAACTCTTCATTATTTACTGCTGTTGGAGTTCCCCCACCAAAATAAACACTTTCTATTTTTAGATTTCTCTCATTAACATACTTTTTCATTTCTCTTATTTCATATGCTAACGCTTCTAAATAAGGATTAACTAATTTTTTATTACTACCTATAGGATTAGCTGTAAAGGAACAATAAAAACATCTTGTCGGACAAAATGCCATTCCAATATAAATTGCAATACTCTTTTCATCTTTATTTACAAGCTCCTGTTCCTTTTTAGCTACTTTTATGCAAAGCTTAGCTTTTTCTTCCGAAGCTAAATGTTTCTTTGCAAATAAATCTATTATTTCCTTTTCACTTTTTCCTTCTTCTAAGTACTTTAAAGCTATTTTGGAAGGTCTTATTCCTACAAGTATCCCCCATGGATAGTAATCGCACGTTATTTCTTTCAATGAAGAAAAAATTAACCTCTTAATATCTTCTTTTATATTTTCTAAAACATTACATTCTCTATAAAAATCATTAAATGAAAATGATATTTTATCTTCTTCTATATTTATTATATAGTTACCATCTTCCTCAAACTTAATTTCGTCAAGTGCATAATATATATTAAACATTTGATATACGTCATATCTATATTTTAAATTATTTAACTTAATCTTTAATTCCATTTATTCTCCTCTTATGCTAGGAAGGGATTTCTCATCCTTTCAAATATAATAGTAGATTTTGGTCCATGTCCTGGGTAAACTTCTACGTCATTATCAAGTACCATAAGCTTAGTTTCTATACTTTCTATAAGCTCATTATAACTGCCACCTAAGAAGTCTGTTCTACCTATTGAACCATTGAATAAAGTGTCTCCAGTAAATACTTTATTCTCTACTAAGTAGCAAGTTCCACCTTTTGTGTGTCCTGGTGTGAATAGTGCTTTAAATGCTAATTCTCCAACTTTTATTTCATCACCTTCATTTATATATTTATATATCTTTGGTAATCTACCAAAAATCCCTGAAGAATCCATCTCCATATACTCTTCGTCTGCTTTATTAAGATAAACATCTACTTTATATTTATCTTTTAATTCTTCTACAGCTCCATTGTGATCAAAATGACAATGAGTTAAAAGAATAACTCCTATTTCAACTCCTAAAGTTTCAATTTCTTTAATTAAATAACTTGCTTCTGCACCTGGGTCTATTACGGCTGCTTTATTTGTTTTTTCATCTATAACTAAATAACAATTTGTTTGCAATGATCCAAGCGGATATGTTTTTACTATCATAGTTATCCTCCTTTTAAAAGTTCTTCTTGCTATCTAACATCAAAGTCACAGGTCCATCATTTTGAATATCTACTTTCATATGGGCACCAAATTCACCAGTTTCAACTTTCAAATTTGATTCTCTTAATAATTCAACAAACCTTTTATATAAAACTTTTGCTTTTTCTCCACCTTCTGCTTCCATGAAATTGGGTCTTCTACCTTTTCTACAATCCCCATAAAGGGTAAATTGAGAAATTACTAAAATTTCACCTTTTACATCCAAAAGTGATAAGTTCATTTTATCAGCTTCATCTTCAAATATTCTTAAGTTAATTACTTTTTCTTTAATATATAGTAAATCCTCTTCAGTATCTTCCTTGGATATACCTATTAGTATATTAAGTCCCTTATTAATTGACCCAATTATCTTTTCATCAACTATAACTTTAGATGATGCTACTCTCTGAACTACTGCTCTCATATACTTACCTCTCTAGTTATTCATTCTATATACATCCATTACACCTTTTAGTCTTCTTATTTTTCTCATAAGCTCTTTTAGCTGCTCAATAGAATCTATTTTTACCTTTATATTTATTACAGCTATATTCCCTTTTGATGATTTTGCATTTAATGCATTAAGAGGTAATTTAGCTTCAGTTATTATTGTCATTATATCTGATAATATACCTATTCTATCTTCTGCTCTAACTTGCATTTCAGCTACATATGCAGTTCCTTTTGAAGCTCCCCATGAAACTTCTACAACTTTTCCATCATCATAGTCTATTAATGCTTTTAAGTTACTACAATCAGTTCTATGAACTGAAATACCTCTTCCTTTTGTTATATATCCAAGTATCTCATCTCCTGGAACAGGGTTACAGCACTTTGCAAATCTAACCATAAGGTTATTTACACCCTTAACTGTTACTCCATAATCATTTGAAGTTGATTTTCTGTTATTGTTTGATTTCTCAGCCTTAGTTATATGATCATCAATTGATTTATTTACAGTTTCTATACTTTGCTTTTCAACTATATTTTCTTCTTTTAATTTAGATATATAAGATGATGCTGCGATTTGACCTACTCCTATTGCAGCATATAAGTCTTCCATGCTATGAATATTATATCTTTTAACTAATTTATCATATGCTTCTCCTTTTGCAATTTCCGAATAAATTACTCCTTGTTTCTTTAGTTCTTTTTCAAAGATTTCTTTTCCTTTATCTATATTTTCTTCCTTTTTAATTTTCTTAAACCATTGTCTTATTTTACTTTTAGCCTGATTACTCTTTGCCATGCTTAACCAATCCATATTAGGACCTTTAGCATTTTTAGATGTTAATACTTCTACAATTTCACCAGTTTTTAAGCTATAATCAAGTGGTACTATTTTTCCGTTGACTTTTGCCCCAACACATCTATTTCCTATATCTGTATGTATTCTATAAGCAAAATCTATTGGAGTTGCTTTACTTGGTAGATTTATTACAACTCCCTTAGGGGTAAATACAAATATTTCATCTGTAAATAAATCTATCTTAAATCCTTCTATAAATTCTTCAGCATCGGAAGTTTCTTTTTGCCATTCAAGCATATCTCTAAGCCAAGCAAGTTTATTTTCAAAGGACTTTTCTTTATCTTCCTGCGTATCCCCTTCCTTGTATTTCCAATGCGCTGCTATACCATATTCCGCAGTTTTATGCATCTCAAAGGTTCTAATTTGTATTTCAAAAGTTTTACCTTGAGGTCCTATCACGGTAGTATGTAGTGATTGATACATATTAGGTTTAGGCATGGCTATATAGTCTTTAAACCTTCCTGGAATAGGTTTATATATTGTATGAACTATCCCAAGTACTCCATAACAATCTTTAACTGTGTTTACTAAAATTCTTATTGCTGTTAAATCAAATATTTGTTCTATACTTTTATTTTTATTAACCATTTTTTTATATATACTATAAAAATGTTTTGGCCTTCCGTCTATATCAGAATCTATTTCAGATTCCTCTAATTTATTATGTAAATCTTCTATTATTTCCGAAATATAAGTTTCTCTTTCTACTCTTTTTTCTGCTATTTGCTTTACTAAATCATAATATTCTTCTTCATGTAGATATCTAAAAGCTAAATCTTCAAGTTCCCACTTAATCTTGGATATACCTAACCTATGAGCAAGTGGAGCGTAAATATCTAAAGTTTCTTTTGCCTTTTGTTTTTGTTTTTCCTTTGGCATGTATTTTAAAGTTCTAAGGTTATGTAGTCTGTCAGCTAGCTTTATAATTATTACCCTAATATCTTTTGCCATAGCTAAAAGCATTTTTCTAACATTATCAGCTTGCTGCTCTTCTTTTGTCTTATATTCTATTTTACCAAGCTTTGTAACTCCTTGAACCAAGTATGCAATTTCTTCATTAAAAATATTTTTTATATCATCATATGTATAATCCGTATCTTCTATAACGTCATGCAAGAGCCCTGCTACTATTGTACTTGTATCCATACCCATCTCAGCTAATATTTCAGCTACATCTATAGGATGAGTTATATACGGCTCACCTGATTCTCTTTTTTGGTTTTTATGAGCATCACATGCTAAATCATGTGCTTTTTTTACTATGTCTGTATCTATGTTATTACAATTTTCATTTATTTTTTGTAATAGGCTTTCATACATATGGGTAATCTCCTTCGATTAAGTCTAAAATAATTGGCTGGTTTTAACAACCAGCCATTTTCTTTTATTATATAATATTTAATTTCATATTTCAACAATATTAGAACTCATAATCAACTAATGACATAACTTCATATTTTTCAAGTTTATCTCTTCCTCTTAAACCTGTAAGTTCAATAGCAAAATCTAAACATATTACTTCTCCACCAGCCATTTCTACAAGTTTTGCTACTGCATCAATAGTACCACCTGTAGCTAACAAATCATCAACTATAGCAACTCTTTGTCCTTTTTTTATAGCATCTTTGTGTATTTGTAATGTATCACTACCATATTCTAAATCATAAGTTATTGATACTGTTTCTCCTGGTAATTTCCCTGGTTTTCTTACTGGAACAAATCCTATCCCCATAGCATATGCAACAGGTACTCCATAAATAAATCCTCTTGCTTCTGGTCCAACTATTAAATCGATATTCTTATCTTTTAAATGCTCCACCATTTTATCAATTGAGTACTTTAATGCCTCGCCATCTCCAATAACAGTTGTTATATCCTTAAAGCTTATTCCTTCCTTTGGGAAATTTTCAATTACTCTTATTCTTTCTTTTAGATCCATGATAAATCCTCCATTACTAAAATTATAAACTATACAAATATTATACTACAGTATTTATTAAATTAATTATATAGTTATCCTAGATTTATTTAAATATTTAGTTATTTGTTCTGCTCTATCTTTTTTATTGGTGGTTAAAAGTTCTATAATTATACGTGCATTATCCATCATTCTAACTACATTTATTGTAGGAGTAATAACTTCTATTATTTTTAATATGCACTCCTCATCCATTTCCACTATATTATAGTGATCCATAACCGCTCTTAATCCATAATTATTAGTATTAATTAAAAATTTTCTACCTTCTTTTAAAATCACACCATTTTCACCTTTTAAGGGTACTTCTGCCCATTGTTCGCCTATAAGTATTAAATCTAAATACTTATTTATACTTTTTATGTTATAGTATATTGCAATTGCTTGCATCAATTTAAAGGTCAAACCACTAATAGATAAATTTTTATACCTATACTGGCAACCTTTTTGATTTGGATTTATGTATATGTAATTTCTTTCAACGTTAACTTCTTTATTTTCCAAAACTATCAAATCTATCCCAAGATCCCTACAAAGCTTTTCTTCCTTTTCTGAGCTTAAATCTATACCTAATGTTATTAAAAGCTGCCCTCCTAGAAAACTGACATTATCAATTATATCTTCTGAGGTAATTCCTAAACTAGAATCTTCGTCATGAATTATATATTCTATATCTGCATTTAAATATTTTAATACTAAACTTAAAGATGCTATAGCACATAATCCATCTACATTAGGTATTCCATAAATAACTATCTTCTTTCTATTATTTATAGCCTCTACCATATGCTCAATAGCTTTATTCATATTTTTAAGTATAAAGGGATTATATCCAGTAATATAATTTGGACTATAAATACTCTCCCAAAACTTACGCATTATAAACTCCTCCATAAAACTTAAGAAAACACATATATTATAATGTAAAATCTCCAATATTACAAATGTTTTCTAAGAAAAAAATAATAAACCTCCAAAATATTTCGGAGGTTTAA
>NZ_ASRV01000187.1 GCF_000401215.1 Clostridium sartagoforme AAU1
AAAAAATAATAACATCCAAATCAATTTCGGTAGGTTTAACTTTTGTTATCTTTATAAAGATTAAGCTATTTCCGCTTTACTTTTTTTAACTTTCTTGTCTTTTAACATAACCCATACTGGTGAAGCTATAAATATAGAAGAATAGGCGCCTGCAGCTATTCCTATAATTAATGGGAATGAAAATTCTCTAACTGTTGGTACAAAAATATTTACAGCTATTATTGTTATTAAAGTAGTCAATGTTGTATTTATTGATCTAGACATAGTTTGAGTTATACTTTTATTAGCTACTTCTGTAGATGACACCCTTCTCATATTCTTTAAGTTTTCTCTAATTCTATCAAATATTACTATAGTATCATTTATAGAATATCCTACAATCGTTAATATTGCTGCAATAAATGGTGTATTAACTGGTATATCAAATATAGCATAAACACTAATTGTTATTAATACATCATGTAACAATGCTATTACTGAAGCTATTCCATAATTCATTTCAAATCTAAATGCTATGTACACAAGCATAGCCACACAAGCAACCAGTAAAGCAACTATAGAATTTTTAGTAAGCTCTTTTCCTACAGAAGCTCCTATTTCATCTTGTGATATTAAGGCACTATCTTCTAAAGTATATTTTTCTTGCAGTGCTTTAAAAACTTCTGAGACTTTAGTACTATCTAAATCTTTTGCCTTTATTTCATATTGTGTATTATCAATTTCATTAGTTACTGCATCTGGAACTATATCTTTAACTATTTCATCTGCTTCTGGCTTATTAAAATTTTCTCCTAATTCAACTACAACATTAGTTCCGCCTCTAAAATCTATACCAAAGTTAAGCCCTCTTACAATAATAAATCCTAATCCTACAACTATAATTATTGTAGATAAGGTGAACCAAAGCTTAGTTTTTTCTATAACTTTAAGCATTTTCAGCCCCCCTCTTTACTCTAAATTGTCCTAGACTTTTTAAAAGCCCCATATCAACAGCTAAATTTATTAATATTTTTGTTACTATTAGCGCTGTAAATAAACTTAAAATTATTCCTATCATAAGTGTTACAGCAAACCCTTTTACTGCTCCTGAGCCCATAAAATATAATATAAGTGCTGCAATAAATGTTGTTGAATTTGAGTCTACAATTGATGACATTGCATTTTCAAAACCTTTTTTTATTGCACTTTTAATTGGAATACCAATTGAAAGTTCTTCTCTAATTCTTTCAAAAATTAGTACATTAGCATCTACAGCCATTCCTATAGTTAATAAAAATGCTGCAATTCCTGGCAACGTCAATGCCGCCTTCATTTCCACAAATACTATAAGTACTAAAGTTATATATAACGTTAATGCTATACTTGCAAATAATCCAGGTAATCTATAATATAAAATCATAAAAATAAACACTAAGGATATTCCTATTACTCCAGCCTTAACCGCATTAGGAAGCGCTTCTGCTCCTAACTGTGCACCTACATTTTTAACTGATACAGCCTTAACTGTAACTGGTAAAGCTCCTGAGCTTATTATCCCTGATAGCTTAGTTGCTTCTTCCATTGATGACATACCATTAATCACAGCTTTTCCATCTGTAATTGCATTTTGAACTACTGGTTGTGAAACTACTTCATCATCCATTGATATACTTATAGTTTTTCCTATATTATTAGCCGTTGCTTCCGCAAACTTTGTTTGCCCTTCCTCATTAAGCTCTAATGATACTACTGGACTTGATGTACTATCTAGTACAGCTGTTGCTTCCTTAACGTCTTTTCCTGTTAAAACAATATTTCCTTCGGAGTCTTTAAATTCTAAGTTACCAGTTTTACTTAATCCATCAACTATTTCACTTGAATTATATGCTCCTGGTATATCCACCCTTATTCTTTTTTCTCCTTCTTCTGTAACAACTGTTTCTGATACTCCAATTTTATTAACTCTTAATTCTAATAATTGCTTAGTTCTTTGACGAACATCTGATGGCACATCGTCTTCTTGTATTTCCATCAGGACTGAAACTCCACCTTGAAGATCTAAACCTTTAGTTATAGCTTCACCAATGGACTTAATCTCCCACCCTGCTATTTTAAACCCTTTAAAACCTGTAAATGCTAATGAGAAAATAGCAATGACACAGAGTATAAACAATATTGAACTTTTACTCTTACTTTTGCTTCTCGCTTTCATGTTCTTCCCCCTCTGGTACGTTTTCATTTAAATTATATTACTTATGTTAAGTAATATCAACTACTTTTTAAGAATCTTGTATATTATTACCAATACAAGACCTTGTTTTTATAATATTTTTAATTTTAACTTATTTTCATGATTAATTAAATTCATTATACATAAATTACAAGTGGCTTTATTCAATTGATAATTAAGTTTTATTAGTTTTATATTAGTAAATCTTATTAAAAATTAATAAAGAAAAATGAAAAAACAAAAGAATTAAGAAACAGTAACTCTTTCACTTTTTCACTTTTCATTATTTTGATTAACAAAATTTTACTTATAGATTTACTCCAAGCATTCCTGACAGTAATCCTATAAAAACACATAAAGTAAATTTAATAAAGTCATACATTCCTAATGTTGGTTCTGCACCAAATATAATTCCTATTATATATAGAGCTATGTAAAAAACACATCCTACTGCTAAACCAACTACCCAACCTTTACTGCCCTGGGCTTTTACTGCAACTATAGACCCTACTACTAAGGCTAAGCACGATATGACTACATAAATCACATTAAATATACCTTCTCCTAATGTAATTCTATTCATAAATAGCGAAAATATCGCTGTTACTAAGAATGTAATCATAAGTGCCCAAATAACTCCCTTTAGTACATTTTTAAAATAATTTGTCCAATCCATAAAAATTTCACCCCCTACTACTCATTTTATGAGGTATTAGGGGGCTTTATTCTTATTCTGTTTCTTTATTTACTTTTGTTGCTATACCATTTTTCGTTACTTTTAATTTAGTTCTTTCAGCACTAGTTTCTAAAATAATATAGTTATCCTCAACTATTATTATTTTCCCCATAATTCCACCTCTAGTTACTACTTCATCATTCTTTTCTAGAGAGGATATCATTTCATTATATTTCTTATTTCTTTTTTTCTCTGGTAATATTAATAAAAAATACATAATACCAAACATTAATGCGAATGGCAATACAATTGATAATATTTGCATACAGCCCTCATTCCCTTCATAAAATAACTATTAATTCACAATAAAAACTATATATCATTTATATTCTACTGTCAATTATGTTAACATACATTTAATTATTTATGCTTTTCCGTTCCATTCTTTTAATTTTTCATCTTTAAATTCCTTAAAGTATCCTCCATCAATTGCACCCCTAATCTCTTCCATAAGCTTATTATAGAAATAAAGATTATGTAAAACACAAAGCCTCAAAGCAAGCATTTCCTTAGCCTTAAATAAATGCCTTATATAAGCTCTAGTATAACTTTTACAAGCAGGACACTGACATCCTTCATCTATTGGTCTTGTATCCAATTCAAATTTTGCATTCATCAAATTTATTTTACCTTCTTTGGTAAAAACATGACCATGTCTACCATTCCTTGCCGGAAGAACACAATCAAAGAAATCCACTCCTCTATCAACAGCTTCTAATATATTACTTGGAGTTCCAACACCCATTAAGTATATAGGCTTATCCTCTGGTAAGTATGGTACAACAGCATCTATTATTCTATACATTTCTTCATGGGTTTCTCCAACAGCCAATCCGCCTATTGCATAGCCATCCAAGTCCATTTTTGTTATAGTCTTTGCATGCTCAATTCTTATATCCTCGTAACATCCACCTTGATTGATTCCAAATAGCATTTGTTCTTTATTTATAGTTTCAGGAAGTGAATTTAATCTGTCCATTTCCTTTTTACATCTTTCAAGCCATCTTGTTGTTCTCGCCACTGATTTTTCTACATAATCTCTTGTAGATGGGTTTGGAATACACTCATCAAAAGCCATAGCTATAGTTGAAGCTAAATTACTTTGAATTTGCATTGATTCTTCGGGTCCCATAAATATCTTTTTACCATCTATATGTGATGAGAAATAAACTCCTTCTTCTTTTATCTTTCTCATTCCTGATAGTGAGAATACTTGGAACCCACCTGAATCTGTAAGTATTGGTCTATCCCAATTCATAAAATTATGTAATCCTCCAAGACTTGCCACAACCTTATCAGATGGTCTTAAATGTAAATGATATGTATTAGATAATTCTACTTGACATCCTATTTCTTTTAAATCCATTGTTGATACAGCACCTTTTATAACCGCTAAAGTACCAACGTTCATAAATACAGGAGTCTCTATAGTTCCATGAGGAGTTTCAAATCTTCCTCTTCTTGCTTCCCCATCCTTTTTTAGTAAAGTATATCTTTTCTTACTCAAAATTTCACTTCCTCTTTTCGTTTACTCTTTTATTAACATAGAATCTCCAAAGGAGAAAAATCTGTATTTTTCTTTAACAGCCTCATTATATGCATTCATAACATTTTCCTTACCTGCTAAAGCTGAAACTAACATTATTAAAGTAGATTCAGGTAAATGAAAATTAGTTATTAACTCATCAATAACTTTATATTTATATCCCGGATAGATAAAAATATCTGTCCAGCCACTTTGCTCTCTTACAAAACCATTTTCATCTCCAATTGTTTCTAAGGTTCTTGTAGAAGTAGTTCCTACAGCTATTATCTTATTCCCATTTTTTTTAGTTTTGTTTATAATATCTGCATTTTCTCTATCTAACACGTAGTATTCTGAATGCATTATATGTTCATTTATATCTTCTACTTTTACAGGTCTAAATGTTCCAAGTCCAACATGAAGAGTTAAGTAAGCAATATTAACCCCTTTAGCTCTAATTTGTTGTAATAATTCTTCTGTAAAATGTAATCCTGCTGTTGGTGCTGCTGCTGATCCTTTTTCTTTTGAATATACTGTTTGATATCTTTCTTTGTCTTGAAGTTTTTCTGTAATATATGGTGGTAATGGCATTTCTCCTAATTCGTCAAGCACTTGTTCAAAAATACCGTCATAAGAAAATTCTATTATTCTATTTCCTTCCTCCACAATATCAACTACAGTACAAGTTAATTTACCTTCACCAAAAGTAAATTTTTGACCAATTTTTGCTCTTTTACCGGGCTTAGCTAAGCATTCCCATTTATCTCCTTGAATTCTTTTTAGCAATAAAAACTCTATCTTGCCACCAGTTTCTTCTTTTTCACCTATCAATCTTGCAGGCATAACTCTTGTATTATTTAAAACTAAAGTATCTCCTTCATTTAAATACTCTATTACATCATGAAAATATTTGTGCTTTATAACTCCAGTCTTTTTATCTAAAATCATTAACCTAGAAGAATCTCTCTTTTCTAATGGATGTTGTGCAATTAATTCTTCTGGTAAATAAAAATCAAAATCACTTACCTTCATTTTTCTTCTCCCAATCTATTTTATCTATGAATTAAATTATCTTTAAAATAACTTTTGTTGTTCTCCAGTTACTTTTCTTATCTTCTTGCTTCTTCCTAAATGCTCGTATGCTTTTTCTGTCGCAACTCTACCTCTTGAAGTTCTTACTATGAACCCTGTTTGCAATAAATATGGTTCATAAACATCTTCTATAGTTCCAAGCTCTTCTCCTATAAAATACGAAAGTGTTTCTATACCTACAGGACCTCCATTAAAATTATCTATTATTGCTTCTAAAATTTTATTGTCAACTCTATCAAACCCCTTATCATCTACTTCTAGAAGCTCAAGTGCAGCTTTTGCTTCTTTATAACTTATAAGAGAATCTGAGTAAACCTCTGCATAGTCTCTAACTCTTTTTAGTAATCTATTTGCTATTCTTGGAGTTCCCCTAGACCTTCTTGCAAGCTCATATGCTCCTTCTTCCGTTATATCACATTTTAATACAAAAGCAGATCTAATTATAATCTCTCTAAGCTGTTCCTCTGTATAGTATTGCATATCACAAAGAACTCCAAATCTATCCCTTAATGGAGCTGTTAACATACCTATTCTTGTAGTTGCTCCTATTAAAGTAAACTTAGGCAAATCTAATCTTATAGATTTTGCTGCTGCTCCTTTTCCTATAACAATATCAAGAACATAATCCTCCATAGCTGGATAAAGTATTTCTTCTACATTTCTATTTAATCTATGAATTTCATCTATAAATAAAACATCGTTATCCTTAAGAGTAGTTAATATTGCTGCTAAATCTCCAGCTCTTTCTATCGCTGGACCTGACGTTATCTTTAGTTCTCCATTCATTTCTTTTGCTATTATATTAGCTAATGTAGTTTTTCCAAGACCAGGCGGACCATATAGCAATACATGATCTAATGCTTCATTTCTATTTTGAGCTGCTTTTACAAATATGCTTAACCTTTCCTTAACTTTATCTTGACCTATATATTCACCTAAACTTTGAGGTCTCAAACTTAAAGTATTACCATCTTCAAAGATTTCTTGTGGTGTTATTATTCTTTCCATAGTTCACCTCTATCCCATAAGAACCTTTAAGCAATTTTTTATTATATTTTCTAATGTATCTGTTTTATCAACTTTTTTAATCGAAGCTTCTGCTTCTTTTTCTGAATAACCAAGAGCTAAAAGTGCTCCTAATGCTTCTGCTATGTTACTTGCATTGGTTGGAACTAAATCTTCAAACTCTCCTGAGTCTTGACTTCCGCTAATCATTTCTTCTTTCTTTATTTTATCTTTAAGCTCTAGTATTATTCTTGCCGCTGTCTTCTTTCCAATCCCAGGGGCTCTACAAAGATGCTTTTCGTCTCCCATCATTATTGCATATTTTAAGTTATTTATTCTACTAATAGACAATAATGATAAAGCGGCTTTTGAGCCAACTCCATTTATAGAAAGAAGTAACTTAAACATTTCAAGTTCTTCTCTGGAATTAAATCCATATAACCCTATAAAATCTTCTCTTACTATTTGCTCAATATAAAGTTTAGCTTCTTCGTCAACTTTAGGCATAGATGACATAGTTGCTCCTGATGTAAATATTTTGTATCCGATTCCATTATTTTCAATAATAATATAATCTTTATATATCCCTTTATATATCCCTACTATGTATTCATACATACAACCAAACCCTCCAATGCCATTTTTCTTAAATCATGATAATTATATTTTATCTATACTACACTTTAACATTATCTAAAAATAATTCAACTTATTCAATTTATTGATTAAAGTAAATAACAGTATAAAATATAACTATTACTAATTTTATCTAATATATAAAAGAGTTATCCAAAACTAATTCTAAACTAATTCTAGATAACTCTTAAAATATATTAATTTTTTTTAAAATACTAATGAATAATACCAATAAACTTATTAACTTATATATTTATTTTATTATCTATTCTCTCCAATAAAAAATAAAGCAATTGTCCCTGGACCTGAATGTGAACCTACTGCTGGCCCTACATTATTTATAATAACTTCCTTAACCTGTACTTCATTTAAAATTAAATCCTTTAAATGTTCAGCTTCACTTAAACAATCTCCATGACTTATAAATATTGTTTGTTCTTCTGGCTTTATAATTCGCTCTTTCAAACTTTCTTGCAAACCCTTAATTGATTTTTTCCTTCCCTTTACTTTAGATACAGGTATTAATCTTCCTTCATCATCTACATGTAATATAGGCTTTATATTTAACATAGTTCCTACTATAGCAGCAGTACTAGATACCCTTCCACCTCTTTTTAAATGATTTAAATCATCTACTGTGAACCAATGGTTAACTTTTAATTTATTATCTTCTATCCAAGCTACTACCTCGTCTTTACTTGCTCCATTTTTAAGCATACTAGCTGCATAGTAAACTACCAGCCCTAACCCCATAGATGCACATTTTGTATCTATTATAGTTATATCCGCTGAAGAAATTTCTCCTTCAACATTTTCTTTCGCTATTCTTGCACTATTTACACATCCACTTAATGCTGATGAAAAACCTATATAAATTATTGAATAGCCTTGGTTAGAATATTTCTCAAAAACCTCTGTAAATTCATATGCATTAACCTGCGATGTTGAAGGCATTTCTCCTTCTCTTATCATATCATAAAACGCTTTATACTCTATACTCTGCCCCAAATCATCTTTAATTTCCTTACCTTTTATGTTAACTCTAAGTGGCATTACTTCTATATTGTTTTCTTTCACAAAATCTATAGGTAAATCACAACAAGAATCTGTTAAAATAACTGTCTTCATAGTCATCTCCTCCAAACATATTTTATAGTTTTTAATATGCGTCTATTATACATCTATATATAAATTTTTTCCATTAACTTAATAAAGATTTAAAAATATATAAACTTATATAATAAATATATACATTATTTATCAATTTAATTCCTCTTCTTTACCTTGTCTTGAAATATTTAATAATATTCCAATTGCTGATAAATTAAAAACTAAGGATGTTCCACCATAACTTATAAGTGGCATTGGAACACCTGTTACAGGCATAGATCCAGTTACAACTGCAATATTTATTATAGCTTGTATAGAAATTACTGAAATTATTCCAATAGCAAGTAGATACCCATAATTGTCTCTTGCTTTAACTGCTATAGATGTCCCCTTTATTGCTATAAATATAAAAAGACAAATTATAAATATACATCCAATAAGCCCCAATTCTTCACCTATAATAGCAAATATAAAGTCATTATGTGGTTCAGGCATAAAAAGAGCTTTCTGCCTTGAATTTCCAAGTCCTACACCAAATAATCCACCTGAACCAAGAGCATAAAGAGATTGTATAAGTTGATAGCTATCTCCTGATGTATCTGCCCATGGATTTAAAAAGCTTGTAAGTCTTTTTAGCCTATAGCTTTCTATAAAAATCAATCCCATTCCTGCTGCTAATCCCATTGGAATAAGTGAAAGTAAATGACTTATTTTAGCTCCACCTGCTAATATCATAACAAATGCAACCATCATAACTATAGCAGTTATACTTAAGTTTTTTTCAAGTAATATTAGTAATGCAAAAACTCCTGCTATAGCTAAATAAAATATTGTTCCTTCTGCAAATTTCTTGATTTTTCCTTTTCTTTGATCTATTAATAATGCTAAATAAAGAACAACTACATATTTTGCTAGCTCAGATGGTTGAAAAGATAATGGTCCAAGTCTTATCCATCTAACAGCTCCATTTATATCTGCACCAGCAAATAAAACCACTACTAATAATCCTAATGTAATTAATACTATCCAAGGTGTCCATCTCTTATATATGTGATAATCTATGGACATTGTAACAAGCATTCCTATTATACCTACTACAGACCATGTTATTTCTTTAAAAAAATAAAAATCTGAATTATATACATCTTTTTGGTATAAAGCATAGTATGAACTTGATGAATATACCATAATTATTCCTATAACTAGCAAGACTAATATAGCACATAACAAACTATAATCAATATTTTTCATTTTTATTTTTTTTCTTCTTGAAGTTGACCGGCTTCTACTTCTCCCTTTTATACTTAACGCTCTTACTTTATCCATCTTATCTCCTACTATCTTATTATTTCAAATCTAATTTTACTTTTGTTCCTTTTTCAATTAGTTTTCCAGCAATAACATCTTGACTTTCTACTACTCCACTTCCATTGGTTTTATATGTTATTTCCAAACTATTTAAAATATTAGTTGCTTCTTCCAAAGTTTTACCTTTTAAATCTGGCATTATAAGCTTATCAATATCATTTTTATAATCATCTACATTCAAACTTATAACAGCATTTTCTTCAACTAATGAGCCTGGATATGGTTCCATATTAGTTACTTTTGAAGTATCTTTACCTATATCAATATTTAATTTACTATTTTCTAATATCTTTTTAGCTTCATTAACTGATTTCCCTCTTAGTTCAGGTACTACTACTTTATTCTTATATGAATATCTTTCAGTATAAACTTGAGAATCCATATAAGTAAATATTTCAGATAATAATGATTTTAATATTGGAGTTGTTACTGGGCCACCATAATAATTTCCTGCACTTGGATCTTCAACTTTTATAAATATAGTTACTTGTGGATTTTCCACAGGATATAGAGCAACTACAGAGGCTATATATTTATCTGCTGAGTATCCTCCTAATATAGGATCAACTTTTTGAGCTGTTCCTGTCTTTCCTCCAACTCTTCTATCTTTTCCCATAAAGGCCCCTATTTCCTGACCTTGATTTATAGTTCTTTCTAAATAATCTCTTAATGTTGCTGTTGTTGCTTCTGAAATTATACTTTTTTCTATAATTGGATTAAATTGTTCATCTATAACTTTTGTTCCATTGCTAGCTTCATGAGATATCTCTTTCATCATATGAGGTTGAATTAAGGTTCCTCCATTTGCTATTGCATTAAATGCTCTCATAAGTTGAATGCTGCTTACAGTATTAGTTTGTCCAAAAGATATAGTTGCTAAATCCATTTCACTCATATCACTTACTGATTTTATTATTCCCTCTGATTCCCCTGGAAGATCAATTTTAGTTAATTTACCAAATTCAAATTTATCTATATACTCTCTTAGTTTTGCACTACCTAATCTAGATCCTAATTCCATAAATCCTACATTACAAGAATTCTGTAATATTTGAGGAAGAGTTTGAGTCCCGTGTCCAGCTGTATTCCAGCATTTTATAGTTGTTGAACCAAACTTCACCCCTCCATCACAATAAAATGTATCATTTTCATGTGCAACTCCTTCTTCTATTGCAGCTGCCATAGTAATATTTTTAAATGTTGATCCTGGTTCAAAATTATTGCTTATAGCACTATTTCTAAACATATTTTGAAGTTTTTCAAAATCATTTTCTCCATCAAACTTTTCATATTCTTCATATGGATTATTAGGATTAAAATCTGGCTTATTTACCATAGCTAAAATTTCACCATTATTTGGATTCATAACTATTATTGAAACTTCTTTAGCTTTATTATCTTCAAATCCCTTTTCAGCAGCTTTCTCTGCCATTAATTGGATATTTTCATCTATAGTCAATGTAACATCATTACCGTTAACAGGGCTCGCATATTTTATAGTCTGGAACGGTAATTCTTTTAGCGAACCATCTACTTCTGCTATTTTATATCCTGCTAAACCTTTTAGCTGAGCGTTATACTCAAGCTCTACTCCATTTAACCCAACATTATCAGAATTTACACCACCTAATACATGGGCTAAGAAGTTATTATTTGGATAGTATCTTTTGGGATTTATTGAAATAATAACCCCATATATATCTAAAGCCTTAATTTTATCAGCAACTTCTTTTTCAATTCCAGTAATAAGAGTACTAGTTTTTACTTCAATGCCTTCTTCATTAATTGGATTTAACTTTTTATTTACCTCATCTATCGTTAATCCTGAAGCAGTAGCTAGACTTTCCACAACTTTATCTTTTGCAATTTCTTCATCAGTTATATATGTATCTATTGCTTTTAAATCTAAATCTACTCTATATACATCTATTGAAGTTGCTAGTATTGACCCACTTCTATCTTTTATATCTCCCCTATCTGCTTCTACAGTTACTTGAGAGTTCCATTGACCTTGAGCCATATGCTTATATTCTTTATTTTTATATATCATAATATAAGTTAACCGTCCTATTAAAGCTAAAAATATTATACAAATAATTATGCTGCTATATAATGCTCTTTCTCTTGAATAAATACCTTTAGTTTTACTATTTCTTCTTTTAGTAGTTTTGTCTCTATTGCTCATCTTCTTCTCCCATACAACTATTTAAATATTTTATTGATAGGTTGTCCCTTAATTATAACAAAAATAAATTCATTATGTAAATTATTCCCTTTATTTTAATTTAAATAAAAAGTAAAAGTGGATACCACCTTTACTATTTATTTTCAAACAAATCTAAATATTTTTCGTAGCCCTTTTCTTTCATTTGATTTCTAGGTATAAATTTTAATGCTGCAGAATTAATACAATATCTAAGTCCACCTAATTCTTTTGGTCCATCACAAAACACATGCCCTAAATGAGAATCTGAATTTTTACTTCTTACTTCTGTTCTCACCATACCATGGCTTTTATCTACTTTTTCTTCAATTAATTTTCTATCTATTGGTTTTGAAAAAGCTGGCCATCCGCAACCAGAATTAAATTTATCCGTTGAAATAAATAATGGTTCTAAAGAAACTATATCTACATAAATTCCTTCTTTAAAATTATCATTATATTCATTTATGAAAGGTGGCTCTGTAGAGTTTTCCTGTGTAACTTTATATTGAATTTCTGTTAATTTACTTTTTAATTCTTCTTTTTTTATATTTGTCATACTACACCCTCCATTTATATTATAAAGCCATTTGAATAAAATTTCTATTTATTCTTAGTAATAAATATTCTTTTAATAACTGTTTGTGGGGGTTCTGACTTAGTCATAGCTTCATTTACTCTTGCATATACTAAATCTCCCTTGTCAATAACTATATCTTCTTTTTTATCATTTGTTGAATTCATAACTTTTGTTTCATTATCTATTATCCCAACTACAGTTATTTTACTAACTTCCTTTCCCTTTATATAACCCTGTATAGTAACTCTTGTATTTCCATCTTCTGATTTTTGTACTTCTAATACTTCTCCTATTACAACTGGACTTTTAGCTGATATTCCTTTCTCTGGTTTTGCTCCAACTAAAATTCCTGAAAAAATAGTCAATAAACAAATTACTATTAATAATTTTTTTAACTTCATTTTAATTTCCTCCTTAGTTTATAATCACTAATAGTTTTTTTCCTCTTTAAAATAAATATTCATTCCATTTGTATTTATTTTTTTGAAACATATGGGTTATCTTTAATATAAAATCTCCACTTAAAATCCTTAGCTTCTTCTGCATAATCTATCCCTACTCTGGTGGTTTTAACTATTTCAATATTTTTGCTTTCATTATATTCTAGATATAATCCATTATTTAGATATAACTTTTTATAGTTATCTTCTCTTGTAATACTTAAAGCAGTACATAGCTTAGATGGTCCATTGGTTAAATTTCTCTTTTGTACATTTGTTAACTCATTATAACTTTTCTTAAATCTAATATTAGATAAATAATCAAAATTATCAATAGGTTCAACAGCTCTTATTAAAACTGCCTCTGGCTCATCTTTTATATTAGTTACTATATTAAAACAATGATATAACCCATAAATAAAATAAACATACGCTATTCCGCCTTCTTCGAACAAAGGTTTTGTTCTCTCTGTTTTTTTATAATTATACGCATGACAAGCTTTATCTGTAGCTCCTATATAACTTTCTGTTTCTACTATTTTAGATTTAATTTTTATACCATCAATTTCTCTAACTAAGTAATGTCCTAATATACCTTGAGCTACTTCAATAGCTCCTTGCCTATAAAATTCTTTTTCAATCATCATAATAAATCTCCAGATATCAAAATATTATAAAATTAATTATCTTTTATAACTTTATTATTTATTATACTACCATATTTATTCCCTAATTATTTCATATTTATGACTTATTTAATTTTAACTATAATAAAAAAATAGAAAAGCCCTATAAGCTTCTCTATCTCAGCTATTTTAAATTATTAAATGATTGGTTTGTTAAAGTATATATCTTTATAATTTATATATACGTCAAAATTTACCGTTGAAATTTTAATGTATGGTCCTTTATTACTTTGGACATAAAGTTTAACTTTTTCTCCATTTTCCAACTTAAAATCACCTTTTTTAATAGCACCACCATCACTATATCCATTGCTCTTAAATCCTATTTCTGGAATATTATCTACAAGCTTTATTTCTTTTATATCTTCTCTTTTTAAAGTAATTCCATAGCTTCCATCTATAACTATAGCGTCCTCTTTAATTATAATATTATTGGTTTCATTGCCAAATGAAAATGTTATAATCATAATAGCAAATGTTATAAATCCTATAACTACCATTACCATTATTTCTGATTTGCTCTTTTTATTATGATCAAATTTTTGCATATATATTAAATACCCAAATACAATAATTAATAAAGTAATTATAAAAGGTAATATAGAAATTTGAAAATATTTTGAAACTATAGCTCCTATAAATATTAAAAAGGCTATTAAATAACACATTCTTCCCATATGTTTCGCTATTTTTTCGATATCCACTTTAGATTTTTCTTCTTTAGACTGCGTATTATACCCTGATATTAACCAGTAACATTTATATTTACTAATAGCTACTCCTAATACTATAAATATTATGCAAATAACAGAAATGAATATTATAGATAGCATAACAAACCTCACCCCAACCTTCTACATTTCTATTTCACCTAACTCTTTATATGGTTAATTATACGCTTTATTTATGTTGTTATCAATGTTGTTAGTCATTTTTCTTACCATTCAATTGTTAAAATATTTATTTCATCTTTTATTAATGAAACCTTGTACCCTTCTAATGCTAACCAAGCTAATAATTCTTTTTGTACCTCTTCATCATTACACATAAGTATTGCTGAAACCTTATTTATATCAGAGTTTTTAGCATAATTAATATTATCTAATATTTTTCTTTTTTTATCATTTAAAAATTCTAGATTCATAAAAACCTCCTACATATTTTAACTTATATAAAATATGTATTAGTCAAAAAGCATTATTATGTTGATTTACTTTATTTTCCAGGAAATATTTTTATAATTATCTTTAATAATTATAATTTATAGAAGAAATTGCTTATAAAATTTCTAAACTTAAAAGCTTATTACATAATAGATTTAATTTAATATCTACCTCTTTATCTTCTTAATTGTGAGATAAATCCTGTTTTATTATTCCAATTGCAACTCCTAATATATTAACTTCTTTATTTTCTAAATTAATTGGAGCATATAAGGAATTGGCTGGCATTAACTTCGGTGAATCACCATTTAAGTTTAATGTTTTTAATGTTGCCTCTCCATCTAAACTTGCAGCTACTATTTCATTGTGATTTGCTGTGCCTTGCTTTTTAATAACAACTAAGTCCCCATCACAAATATCTTTTTCCACCATAGAATCTCCTTTTACTCTTAAGATAAATATATCTTTTCCTCTTTCAAGCCAATACTTTGGTATATAAAAGTTACCTTCTATATTATCATTTATTTCTATAGGTGTTCCAGCTGCTATATTATTAAACATTGGAATATCTTCTAATTCATTTTCGTTATAACAAATATCATTTCCTTCAAATATTTCTTTTTTATTCGAAGCAGTGTCTATATTAAACTCTATAATTCCCTTGTTTTTTAAGTTAATATATCTATATTTTTCAACTGTATTTACTTGTTTTTTCTTCTCTTCTTCATATTTGATTTTGAAATTAAAGCTTTTTCCTTTTACATCAACACCTAAAGTATTTACTTTTCTTCCTTTAATCATCCAGGAATTTTCTTTATTATTGAGTTCATTATTTAACACAAAAATAAATGAAGAATGAGCCATATTTTTATAAATAGCTTTTATAAAATCTATTTCACCCTTAGTAAACTTCTCCATATCATCTAATATGATATGACTATATAGGCCACCATGATTATTTATATACAAGATAGCATATAAAACATGGTCATATTCATCCATGTATCCTTTAGCAATTAATTTATCATTATATAAATCTTTAATTTTATATATAGCCTCTCTTGTGTAAGAAGATTTCTTAATTCTTCCACCTCTACCTTTTCTATCAACTTCTAAATATTCCTTTTTAGAAAGATTACTTGCTTTAATCCATAAAATTTCTTCTAATACAAACTCAATTGTTACTTTTTGAAGAAATTTAGATTTTTTATGAAATAATAATATTTCATCCTCTAAGTCTTTCAAAATCTCTAAAGACTTTATTTTATCTATAACCTGCATAGCTAGTCCTTTTTTTCTTCTAAATGCTTTAGAATATGTATCAATAAGTTCTTCTATTGATACAATATTTACTCTATCTTTTTCTAATGAAAATAATGAATAAAAATAATTCTCACTACTTTCTTTTTTATAAAGTTCTATTGCTTCATAAGCTTTAGTGTAATTAGATGTTACAAGTAAAATCTTGTCCTCCTCATAAATGCAGTAATTATTTTCTAAATTTATTGTTTTATATATCGATGCAGTACTCTTTCCTGTACCTTCATTACCCTTTAGCATTTGATATCCTGAATTTTTATGATTTATAAATCTGTGTTGAATATTAGAAAAATCCATTACCTTCACCACCGTATCCTTCTTATGTTTTATGTACTATAATCATATATTCTATAATAGTTTATGTCAAATAATCACTATTAAAAAGTAGTGATGTTTAAGTGTATTGACTATAATTTAACATTCTTCTTGTTATATATAATATTATTTGCTATAATTTAACAAACAACTTTGGGAGGTATTTAAATGAATGATTTAAAAGTTTTAATATATTTAGATCTTTTAAAAATTAAAAATTTCTTTTTTCAAATTTTCACTAATCCAATTCTCTTTCTAAAAAAACTATTTTCAATTATTATTTTCTTTGGAGTCTGTTTTTCTTCAATTATTATTTCAATATTTAAAAATGAATCTAAAATATCTATAACATCAGAAATTCAACAAGCTTCACTTGGAATAATAGCTGTACTATCTGTTATTATTATATTATTTGTTTTAGCACATTATTTAAATGATTATGCACCAAGTAACTTTTCAATTTCAGATATTAATTATTTATTTCCTTCACCATTGAATAACAAAATAATACTTTTTATTCTATGGCTCGTAGTGCTATAAAAGGTGTAGCTAGTTTCTTCTTAAGTATTCTTTTCATTATACTTATGCTTTTAGCTTCAACTAATTTATCATTAATAGGATTATTACCAATAGCTTTTGGTTTCTTCTTTATATTCTTATTATTTATTTCGCTATCATACTTATTTTTTGCATTGAAAGTTAAAACAGGTCTAATAAAAAAGTTTAAGATTATATCCTACATATTACAAGGTATTACATGCTTAATAGTTTTATTTTATTTATATAAACTATGGACATTTAACTTTAACTTTTTTGAATTATCTCTTTCTATTTTTGTATAGTTTTCTGGTTAAGTTACCAGTAGTTTGTTCTATTATAAACTTTATATCATTACTTTTAACTGAAACAGTTACACCACCAATATTCGACATAGTGTACTTAATTGTATTAACTGTACTTAATTGTTTTTTATTTACAGCTCTAAATACTGACTACTATGAAGAAATAGCTGAAAAAGTATCTGTACAAAATGAAAGGATTAAGCAATTAAAAAATAATAAAAAAGATGTTCATTCACAAATGGAAAAGGAAATAAAAAATGTTAACTTAAATAGTAACTCTAAAGAAAGATGGGGAGTGCTATCATTATATTGGAAATCTTCTATTATTAGAAAAAGAAAACAAACTTCATTAAAGAAATATTTGTTATTCTTATTTAACATTATTATTGGCGCTATAGGGGGATATGTAACATTACAAGGAAATCAATTAATTTCAATTATCGCAATTTCAGTTGGAACAGTTTATATAGGTCTTATTTCATCTAACTTTTCTGAGTTGTCTAGAGAATTAAAAAATGTGTATATATACATTATCCCTGGAAAACCAATAAATAAAATTCTTTCTACAGTCTTAGATGAGCTTTTAGTATTACTAATTAGAATTAGTATAATGCTTATACCTTCAATTGTTTTAAATTCAGAATTCTTAATCTTAGGAATAGGATGTTATATACTAACACTAGCATTTTCTCTTGTGATAAAATTGCTTAATTTAATATTGATACTTCTTATGCCAAAAGATAATGAATCTGGCCCTGGAATGCTTGCAACCTTTGTATTAATGATAATTATAATGATTCCATTTTTAGCAACTGGAGCTACATATGGATTAACACTTAATACTTATATAGCTTTTGGAGTATTAACTGTAATAATAGGTCTTTATCTAGGTTTATTAATATTATTATGCAATAAACTATTCGATCTTATAGAGTATTAAGAATTAATAGGAGGAAAATATGTTAGAAGTAAAAAATTTGTCTAAATCATTTAAGAAAAATAAAGCAATTGATAATATATCATTTAGTTTAAATACTGGGGAAATAGCCATATTATGTGGTCCAAATGGTGCTGGTAAGACTACTACCTTAAAATGCATACTTTCTCTATTAAGAAAAGATTGCGGTGATGTTTTAATAGATGGCAAGTCAACTAAAGATAGAACTATAAGAGAAACCTTAGCATATATACCAGAAACACCTGATTTATATAATTTATTAACAGTTTGGGAACATTTTAAATTTATAGCTCTAGCTTATAAAATCAAGGATTGGACAAGCAAAGCTGAAGATTTAATGAATATTTTCAATTTATCTAATAAGAAAGATTCTCTTGCTAAAGATTTATCTAAAGGTATGAAACAAAAAGTTTCTATTATAATGGCATTAATTCATGATCCAAATATAATTTTAATTGATGAGCCATTTGTAGGGTTAGATCCAAATGGAATAAAGGAATTTAGAGATATGTTATCTAAAATAAAATCTCTTGGGAAGACTATACTGGTTAGTACTCACATATTAGCTTCAATGGAAGAAATTAGTGATACTATGATTTTAATGAAAGAAGGTAAAATAGTAGACTCTGGAAGCAAGGAATATTTAAAAGAAAAATACAACGAAATGGGCAACATAGAAGATTTATTCTTTAAAATAATTGATAATGCTTAATAATAAATATGGCTGTCCTTGAGACAGCCATATTTATTATACTTACTTTATTATAATATTTAAATTATTTTACTTGTAAAGATAATACTTTTTCTAATTTTTATCCTATCTAAAGAATAACTAAGCATTAGAAATATTATTCCACTTGCTATAGGTTGTATTAACTCCATAAAAAAAGTTGCAAGTGGTGCTATAAAATTTCCTGATATAATTCCTCCAGCCAAATAATATCCAAACCATCCTACTATTCCTGCTAAAAATACAGCACTTATATTTCTTTTGCAAATAATATTATTATCTTTAGATGTAAAAAATAATACCATAACTGGCTTAATTATTATTGTTGGTAAAACCCAAAGCATTCCTCCAGATAATGCATCTGAAAGCCCAGCCCCTATTGCTGCGGATATCATAGCATAAGGTGTGGGTAATAATACAGCTGATAAATATATAAGAATATCACCTAAATGAATATATCCCCCATTAAACCCTGTAGGAATATGCAAAAATGCTGTTATTACATATATTAATGCTGCAAAAAGTGCTGTTATTACTAAATTTCTTGTTTTAATATTTTCTTTCATTTATCAAAATCAACTCCTTTAAAAATGCTTCAAACATTATCCCTTCCTTAGGATTAGTTTTAAATTTAGATGTATATTGAATAGCTTCATATATAAAGTTAGAAGCTTCTTTAATAGCAAAATTCAAATCATGTCCATTTAATAATAACCCTATAATTATTGATGTAAATATGTCTCCAGTTCCACTATAAGACTCATTATTAAAATATTCTTTTACCATAAAAACTTTATCTTCTTCTTTATCATAAACAAAATTGTAAATTTTATTTTCTCTTATTATTCCTGTAATAATAACTTTTTTAGGACCCATTTCGGATATTTTAACAGCAATTTCTTTTATTATTTCATCACTCATCTTATTCTTTTTATAATCTTCACCTGTTAATATGCAAGCCTCAGTTAAATTTGGTGTTACTATATTTGCAATAGAGATAAGTTTTTTCATTTTATTGCACATATTTTCTGTGAAAGTATCATAAATCATTCCATTATCCCCCATAACAGGATCTATAACAATTAAAGAATTTTTATTATCTAACACAAAATCTAACACTATATCAATTTGCTTTTCTGAACCTAAAAAACCACTATATATACAATCAAATTTTATATTCAACTCTTTCCAAACTTTTTTATAATTATTCATTTCATTAGTTATATCTAAAAATGAAAATTTATCAAATCCAGTCTGAGAAGAAAGTATAGCTGTCGGAAATGGACAACATTGTACCCCTAAAGCTGATAATATTGGAAGTGCTACTGTTAGTGAACATCTTCCTATTCCAGATAAATCATTTATTGTTGCTACCTTTTTTACCCCATTCATAAGTGCACCCGCTTTTTATTAAGTATTTATTTTATAATAATCCAATAATTACATTTTGTCTATTGTACCGATACAATGTTGAAATCAATAAAAAAAAATAGAACTATTAATTTAAAATAGCTCTATTTTT
>NZ_ASRV01000188.1 GCF_000401215.1 Clostridium sartagoforme AAU1
CTCCTACTCCCTGTGTCGTCTAGAGACGACCGCCGACCACACTTAGTTATTTAATTAATACTCTATTACTTCTATTAATAAAATCATTCATTTCTTCAGCATTTAATTCCTTATTAGATATTAACGCTAAATCTAAAATATATTTACATATTAAATTAATATCATCTTTTTATTTTCATAATCTAATGACGCTAATTTTTTAATTATTGAGTTATTATTATTTATAACTAAAGTTTTTTCTTCCACAAACATGTTTGGCATTTCCATCCCGCCGAACATTTTGCTCATTTCAAGCATTCTTCTTGATTGCTCTGAAACTAGTATAATAGCAGGTGTCCCTGAATTTTTCAAATTTTCAACTTTAATACTATTTACTTTATTTAAAGTTGCTTCTTTAAATAATTCTTCTAATTTAGTATTTGCTTCTTTCAAATCTTCACTTTCATTATTTTTAAGTGTTTCAGAAATGTCAGAATCTATTCTAGTAAATGTGACACTATTTTCTTTTGATTCTAAGAAGCTAATAAAATGATTATCTATTGAACAATCTAAAATTAAAGCATCTAAATCTGCTTCTTTAAACATTTTAATATATTGTGATTGTTGTTTCTCATCTGTTACATAAAAAACTTTATTTTCATGTTTATCTTTATTATCTTCTAAATATTCCTTTAAGGTTATATATTCACCATTTAATCTTCTAAAAATGATAATATCTTTTATCTTATCATAGAAGCTTTCATCTCTTAAACAACCGTATTTAATAAATATTTGAATATCCTTCCAGAAACCATTAAAATTTTCTTTTTCATTTTTATATAGTCCAACTAATTTATCTGCTACTTTTTTAACTATATGCTTAGATATTTTTACAACGTCTTTATCTTTTTGAAGGAAACTTCTTGAAACATTTAAAGGTAAATCTGGACAATCTATTGTTCCCTTTAATAATAGTAGGAAATCTGGTATAACTTCTTTTATATTGTCAGCAACAAAAACTTGGTTATTATATAACTTTACTTGTCCTTCAGTAGCTTCTAATTCATGCTTTAGTTTAGGGAAATATAATATTCCTTTTAAATTAAATGGATAATCTACATTTAAATGAATCCAAAATAATGGATCATTAAAATCCATAAATACTTTTTTATAAAATTCTTTATACTCTTCATCCGTACAATCTTTTGGAGACTTTATCCATAATGGTGTTATATCATTTAAAGGTTTATTATCTTCTTCCTTAACCTCATGATCTTCTTCTTCTAAATATATTTCTATAGGTAAGAAAGAACAATACTTTTCTATTATTTGTTTCACTTTATATAATTCCAAAAATTCATTACTATCATCATCAATAAAAAGAGTTATAGTTGTTCCTCTTTCTTTTTTATCGTCACATGGAGATACTTCATATTCTGTGCCGCCATCACAAATCCATGTTACTGCTTCTGCTTCTTTTAAATAAGATAATGTATCTATTTGAACTCTTTTAGCAACCATGAATGCTGAATAAAATCCTAGACCAAAATGACCTATTATATCTGTACTCTCATCCATTTTATCTTTGTATTTTTCTATAAAATCTTCTGCTCCTGAAAACGCTACTTGAGTTATATATTTTTTAATTTCTTCTTCCGTCATTCCAATTCCATTATCAATAATTTTTAAAGTTTTATTATCTTTATTTAACGAAACTGTAACTTTATATTTTTCATTTTCATTTTCTTTTGCTTCTCCCAATGAAACTAACCTTTTATACTTGCTTATAGCGTCACACCCATTACTAATAAGCTCTCTAATAAATATATCTTTATCAGAATATAACCATTTTTTTATAATTGGAAAAATATTTTCTGTATGTATTGAAATATTTCCTTTATTTTTCTCCATAATTATTCCCTCCTCTTTCCTGTAAATATTTTATTTAAAAGAATTTCTTCTGTCAATCTTTACTAAGATTTATTTAAGTGTTTGAATTACTATTATTAAATATTAGAACAATAAATTTTGTATTTATAAAATAAAGCTTTAATTATCTAGTATTTTCTTTAATTTTTTAATCTTCTATTATTTACATATCTTTTTCTTATAATATCTTAACAAAATGTATTGTAAAATAATTCCTTAGAGATATATAATATTGATATAGTCTATTACTTATTAATTTGTAAAGAAGGTTTTATTATGAAAAAGCTCACTATAAATACTTTTTCTTGGATTCTTATTGTATTAATACTCTCATTATATTTACAAAGAAAATTGAACTTTCCTTTAAACTATTATATTTTTATAATTGGAATATCTCTTATAATATTTGGTATTTTCTCTGTCCTTAAATCAATATTTGGGAATAGTAAATATACTATAACTAATAAATCTGAAATACTTGTTTGTCTTAAAAATACAAATATCAATACTATATCTATTTGTTTAGCAGGTCTTATATCTTTATTAACTGGTATTTTATTATAATCTTTAAATTTTATAAAAAGTAGGCAAAGCTAATTCATTTTTTATAGTAAAAAATTTATCTTTAAACCTTCCACTTAATAATATAAAACAAAAAATTATGTTGCCTACTCATCTTTAAACATTTATATTTCATTTTCAATTATCTTAATATATCCATTATCTATACCTATTACATTTAAATTATTATGGATATATTCATTAACGATATCTATAATTTCTTTTGTTATCTTTTCGCCAGCACAAACTATTGGTATTCCTGGTGGGTATGGAATTATCGATTCTTTTGCTATTTTATTTAAAGCTTCATTTATGTTTATGTTTATACTATTTATATTAAAAACTTCATTTGGCTCCAACACTTTAATTGGTGCTATCTTAGGAAACACTACATTTTTTTCATTACATCTTAGTAAATTCATATCTAAATTTTTAATAGCTAAGTATATCTTTTCAAACTCATCTTCTGTATTTGAAGGCGATAATATAAGAACTACACCATTGGAAAAACTCATTTCGCCTTGTATTTTAATACTTTTAAAATATTTTAATAATTTATGGCCACTATATCCATTTTTTAATATAACTAAATATCTACTCCTATCAATTGAATATCCTTCTTTTAAATCCATATCACTAGCTATTATAGCTTTATCTAAAAGATTTATTTTTCTCTTCCATTTTTCTGCTAAAACAACTAAATTCTCATAATCCTCCTTGCCATAATTATCTAAATAATATCTAGAATAATCTAATGAAGCCATTATTAAGTATGATGGTGATGTAGTCATAAACGCTTTAATATAAAAGTTTATATTTTCACTATAATCATTTACTAATAAGTAAGCTCCTTGTGTCAATGCTGGTAAAGTTTTATGTGCACTTAGTACAATATAATCACCAAGATTCACTAGAGATTTAGGTAATTCTCTACTTATTACAAAATGAGCTCCATGTGCACTATCAATTATGACTTTTAATCCCTTTTCTTTTAATTCAATTATTTTATTTTCTATATCATAAGATATTCCAAAATAATTTGGACTTGTAAGTATTATTCCTTTTGGATTAGTTGATTTATTTAAAGCTTCATCTATCTCTTTTTCCCTAGGTGGTAGAAATACTCCCATTTCTTCATCTACTACAGAATCTATATAAATTACTTTAAGCTTTCTCAAAATAATACCATTATAAATTGACTTATGGCAATTTCTTTCTACTAATACCTCATCGCCTTCATTGAAAGCTGCAAATATTGACGCTAAGTTTCCAGATGAACTTCCATTTACAAGAAAATATGCTTTTTTTACATTATAAGTTTTTGCTAAAAGATCTTCTGACTCTTTTATTACTCCTTCAGGACAATGTAAATTGTCTAGATTATCAACTTCTGTAATATCCAGTTCTCCTAAAGATTCTCTAAATTTCTTACCTAATAAGTCTCTTAAAAATGCTTTTCCACTTTTGTTTCCTGGCATTGATAAAATCAAATTTTGTTCTTTATGATACCTTAATAATTCTTCTAACAAAGGTGCTTTACTCATTAATATCTCCCTTTTATTTAAATTAATTACTTATAACTTGTATAGATTTATTTTTTAATACTTTTTTAGCCACATCTAGGATATAATTTTTGTTTATAAAATCAATATTATTAAACTCATCTGAGTATGTTTTATAATCACCAAACATTGTACTATATGTTGATAATTCTTTAGCTAAAATTATATTTTGCTCTTCTCTAAACCATCTTTTTAATTTTATAGACTTTATAAAATCTAATATATCATTATCACTTATATCTTTTTTAAACATATCTATTTTGTTTATGCATTCATTTATTAATTCTAAGGATTTATCTAAGTTTTCTTTTGAAGTACTATAAGTTATTTTATAGAGTTTTATATACTTTTCGTAAGAAATCTTAGTTAAAACATCATATACAAGACCGTTTTTTGTTCTTAATGTATCAAATAATACTGAATTAACTCCCTCACCAAAATACTCATTAAATATTCTTAACGCTTTTATTTCATTATAACTTAAATCATTTATTGGAAATATAATTTGAACCTTACAAGTATTTATCCCATCTTTAATATCTCTATAAAATCCAAAATTAGAATTCTCATAACTAATATTCTCTTTACTATTATCCTCATATATACTTACCCAAGATTCAAAATATCTTTCTACCATATTTTTAACTTCTTCAAACTCTAAAGAAGATACTATTGCTATAGAGGTCTTATGAGGCAAATAGTTTTCTCTATAAAACTGTTGTATATCTTTTAGTTTTATCTTTTGTAAATCCTCACTTATACCTATTATTGGGTACTTTATTCTTCTTTCAGAAAAACTATTAAAAAACAACCTATCTTCACAATATTGTTCTAACTCCTCATCCCATTCTTTTAACTCTTCCACTATTACATTCATTTCTTCCTGAAAACCTTCACTTGGAAATATGGGATTTAAAATTATATCTGAAAAAAGTTCTATACCATTTTTTAAATCTTCATTTAGCATAGTTCCATAATAAATAACATAAGGAAAATTTGTCATAGCATTTTGAAAACCAAAAATTTTACTTAAGTCTTTATTTATTTTCTCTTCATTTCTCTTTTTTGTACCTTTATAAAGCATATGCTCAGTTGCATGAGCTACTCCTAATAATTTTTTTTCTTTACAGGCACCTGCATCTATTGATATGGATATTGAAGTTAAGTTAGATGTAGTTTTTGTATATATAAGTTTTATTTTATTTTTTAATATAAACTCCATAATTTCACCACCTTTATTCAGCTGATAGTTCACAATTCACAGCTATTGAAATAATTTACCCTTGTTGAATTATGAACTTTTTAGTTATATAAAAGAAATGATCGCTTCACAACAAAGTTATGTAGCAACCATTAAATTAAAAACTGTAGTCAATATTTCTTTAGTGAACTAATTATCTCCCCTGTAAATTGTGCATTGTGAACTAATTAAATTATTCTGCTTTTAAAGCAATTGCACATTCAATTCTCTTCTTTTGCATTTTACAACCAACTTCATAAGGTATTTTCATATCTCCATTGAAGCTAAAGTTATTTGCTTGACATCCTCCACTACAATAAAATCTTGCCCAGCAATCTCTACATTTAGGTTTATTATATATATGAGCTTTTTTAAATTCTTTGCCAAGATCTTTGTTGTATGTATCATCATATATAGTTCCAAGTTTAAATTCTTCTTTTCCTACAAATTGATGGCATGGATAAACATCACCTTGTGGAGTTATTGCAACATATTCAAACCCTGCACCACAACCTGAAATTCTCTTATAGACACACGGTCCACCATTTAAATCAACATTAAAATGATAGAAGTTATATTCTCCGTCTTTTTCTTTTTTTCTTCTTACCATATCTTCATATAATTTATCATAGTTTTTCATTATTTCTGGTAGGTCTTCTTCTCTTAACGCAAGAGGATGCCCATCTTCTAAAACTACTGGTTCTATAGAAATTTCATCAAAACCTTCATTTAACATAGCTTGTACATCTTCAAAGAAATCCGTATTAGCCCTTGTAAAAGTTCCTCTAACATAATATGTTTTTCCTGGTGTTCTCTTGCTTATCATTTTCTTTATATTAGGAATTATATCATTATAAGACCCACTTCCATCAACTTTAATTCTTACATTATCATTAACACATTGTCTTCCATCTAATGAAAGTATGATATTTCCCATTTCTTTGTCCATAAAATCTATCATATCATCATTTAGTAGTGTAGCATTTGTTGTCATAGTAAATCTTACATTTTTCTTCCACTCTTTTTCATTTTCTCTAGCATACTGTATTATTTCTTTTACAGTATCCATTATCATAGTTGGTTCTCCACCAAATAAATCTATTTCTATATTTCTTCTTGGTCCACTTCTTTTTATTACATAATCAATTGCTTTTTTAGCTGTTTCTATTGACATAACACCTTTATGTCCGTTATATTCCCCTTCGTCAGCAAAACAGTATTTACATCTTAAGTTACATCCATGAATTATATTTAAGCATACTGCCTTTATATAATCCCTATCATCCATTGATCCATGAGCTATATCTTCATATCTATCTTCTGAATATAATAAACCATCTTTTATAAGATCCATTATTTCATCATAAGCTTCTATAATAGTATCCTCATTATATTTATTACTTAAATTTTTTAATGTTTCTTCTTTATTCTTCATTCCTTCATCATGTACTAAATCATATACTAGTTCGTCTACTATATGAACTGCTCCTGTATTTACATCTAATACAAAATAATTTTCACCTTGTTTAAATTTGTGTATCAAAGACATTTTCTATCCCTCCAAAAGCTTTGCTAAAACTAAAAAGCAAGCAGCAACTAACTTGTTGCCGCTTCTTGTTAATTAGTTTTCACACTCTAAGTTTGCAACTGTACATGAAGTTTTGCAAGCTGATTGACATGAGTTAGCACATTCTTTACAACCAGGTTTTACTAAACTGTTCTTAATATTCGTCTTGTTGATTGTCTTAATATGTTTCATGATTATACTCCCCCATTCTTCCAAAATACTCCACGATTATAACATAAAAATTTTACTTATAAAAGATTAATTTTATAAATTTGGTGATTTTCTTGTTATGTAACCATTATATGGTATCATAACTGCTACACCTGCTTTATCCAGTTTATATTCTGTTCCTTGCAAAGGTGGATTCTCTTTAACTAAATTCATTCCTATTCTATAAACTGCTTTAACCACAGCTTCATGATCTTGTATAACTGTTCCCGTCATTACACCTTCTCTAATTAATTTTACTGCTGGATCTGTTGCATCTATTCCTACTACTGCTATATATTTTTTGGATCTCCCTTATTATATCCAAGCTCCTGAAGTGCTAATATAGCACCTATTGCCATTTCATCATTATTTGAAATTATTACATCTATATTATCTGTATTCTTCTCAAATAAATATTTTACTCTTTCTTTAGCACACTCCCTATTCCAATTACAATATTCTGATGCAATTTCTTTTGTTTTAATTTCATGTTCATTAAGTGTTTTTATAACACATTCACTTCTAAGAGTAGTTGTTACATCATTTATAACACCTTGTAATAAAATATATTCTAAAATATTATTCTTATTTCTGTCTACTAAGCTTTCATTTCTTAATTCATTAATTATCATTTCTCCTTGTATATTTCCTGATACACAAGTTTCAGATCCTATGTATATAGCTTTATCATAAGTTTCAATAATATCTAAGGATTTAGGCTCTCTCCCCATAAATACTACTGGTATATTTGCTTGTTTTATTTTATGAATTAATATACCATATTCATTTGCATCTACAACATTTAATATTATTAGATCTACTTTCATATCTATAAGTTCATCTAATTGTTTGTTTTGCAATTCTTGATTATTCTCTGCATTATAAAATATAAAATCTACTATATCTTTATTTTCTTCTTCTATCTTCAAAAAATTATTCTTTATTAAAGATACATATGTATCTTCAGTGTACAATAATATCCCTGCTCTAATATAAGACATATTATCAATATAAGCACTTACATTTGTAGTAAAAATATTAATATAAAATATTTCAGCTATAATTAATAAAATTATCTTTTTCATTTTTCCTCCGATTATACTTATATTAACTAATCTCTAACCAAGTAACCATTAAATGGCATTCTAACTCCAACTCCTGTTATATCAAATTTATATTCTGTGTCTTGTAATGCTTTCTTGCCTTCAGCCAAATTTAATACTATTTTATAAAGAATCTTTGCCTTTTCTTTAGCATCTTGTATAACTGTACCTGTTATAAATCCTTTTTTTATCATATCCCTAACTTCACCTGTTCCACCTATTCCTACTACTGATATAAATTTATTTGGGTCTCCTAAATTATAACCTTTTTCTTGAAGCGCTAATACAGCTCCTACTGCCATATCATCATTATTTGAAATAATTACTTCAATATTATCACCATATTTATCAAATAAAGAATTAATTTTCTCTTTAGCACATTCTTTTTCCCAGTTACATATTTCAGTGGCTATTTCATTAGTTTTAATTCCATTTTCATTTAAATCTCTTATAACACATTCACTTCTTAATTGAGCTTCTACATTATCTCTTTCTCCTTCTAATAATATATAATCTAAACTATCATTTTTATTTTTATCCTTTATATTCCCTTTCTTCATTTCATTTATTATCATTTCACTTTTAATTTTACCTGCGTCACAAGCTTGTGTTCCTACATAAATAGATTTATTATATGACTTTATTCCATTCAATGATAAAGGCTCCCTGTTAAAAAATATTAATGGAATATCTTTTTCCTTAACTTTATTTATTATTGAGTCTGCTTCATGTACATCTACAATATTTAACAATATTGCATCTACTTTCATATCTATAAGCTCATCAATTTGCTTATTTTGTAATTCTTGATTTCCCTCTGCATTATAGAATATAAAGTTTATTACATCTTTATTTTCATTTTCAAGTTTTTCTAACTCTTTCTTAATTTCAGAAATATAATAAATACCTTCTTTATATAAAAGTACTCCTACTTTTACAGATTTTTCATTTATAGTATTAGCACTTACATCTAATCTAAATATGTTTAAAATTATAACTAATACAAAACTAAATAAAATTAACTTTTTCATTTTTTTCCTCCATGTTATATCTATCTTAGTGAACTTCTAATTAAATATCCCTCATATGGTATCCTAATTCCTACTCCTGTTACATCAAATTTATAATCTGTATCTTGTAAAGCTGGTTTTCCTTCTGCTAAATTACTTCCTATTCTATATAAAGCTGTAGCCATTCCATCTGAGTCTTGAATAACAGTTCCTGTCATAAATCCATTTTCAATCATTTGTCTTGCTTGCTCTGTTCCATCAACACCTATAACTGAAATATATTTTTGGGGATCGCCTAAGTTATATCCATTTTCTTGTAATGCTAATATAGCTCCTATTGCCATCTCGTCATTATTAGAAATTATTAATTCTATTTCTTTTCCGTATTGTGAAAATAACTTTTCTGTAGCTTGTTTTGCACATGCTCTATCCCAATTACAAAACTCTTCCGCTATTTTACTAGTTTTAATATCATTCTCTTCTATTCTTCTTATAACACATTCACTTCTGTATTGAGCCTCCAAATTATCTTTATCTCCTTGCAATAGAAAGTATTGTATAGTATTATCTTTATTCTTATCTGTAATTCCTTTATCTCTCCATTCCTTTATTACTACATCGCCTTGCATATTTCCTGATTCACAAGCTGTTGTCCCTATATAAATTGCTTTATTTGTGTATTCTTTAATACCATTTAAGGACAATGGCTCTCTATTAAAAAATATTACTGGAATATTGCTTTTTTTATTTCTTCTAATAATTTATCAGCATTATTTATGTTTACAATATTCAAAAAAATAACATCAACTTTATCTTTTATAAGTTCTGCTAACTGCTTATCTTGCAAATCTTGATTTCCATCCCCATCATAAATTATAAACTGTATTCTATCCTTATTTTGGTTTTCTATTTCTATTAATTTATTTCTTACTAAGGAAATAAAATAGTCATTTCCTTTATAAAGCAATACCCCAGCACGAATAGGTTCTGTATTTTTTAAAATAGCCTTAGGTTCTATACTAAATACATTTATAAATATTGCTATCATAACACATATTGAATTTATTTTTTCATTTTATCCTCCATATTATGATTGATTTAAACTTATTTATTATATGGGTTGTATATCTTTCTCTTTCTCATTTAACTTAGTGCTTTATAATATAGGTTTTAAGTATAGTATAAGAAATATATACATATTTAATACCTATTTTTAATTTTAAAAAAATAATAGCCACCAAAAAAAGATAGTTATTATAAATTATATTATTTTCTTATTATGTATCCATTATATGGTATTCTGATTCCAATCCCTGTTACATCAAATTTATATTCTGTATTTTGTAAAGCTGGTTTCCCTTCTGCTAAATTAACACCTATTCTATAAAGTGCCTTTGCCATAGCCCCATAATCTTGTATAACAGTTCCTGCCATAAACCCATCCTGAATCAATTTTCTAGCTTCATCTATTCCGTCTATCCCTACAACCGAAATATATTTTTCTGGATCACCTAAGTTATATCCATTTTCTTGAAGTGCTAATATTGCTCCTATTGCCATTTGATCATTATTTGAAATTATTGCTTCTATTTCATTTCCATGCTCTTCAAATAATTTTTCCATAGTTTTTTTTGCACATTCTCTATCCCAATTGCAAAACTCTTCTGCTATCTTATTAGTTTTTATTCCTTTATTTTCTATACTTCTTATAACACATTCACTTCTATTTTGAGCCTCTAAATTATCTTTATCACCTTGAAACAAAACATATTGAATAGCTTTATCTGAATTTTTATCTATTATCCTATTTTTTTCCCATTCTTTAATTATCATATCCCCTTGCATATTTCCTGAATCACAAGCTGTTGTTCCTACATATACAGCCTTATTCGTATGTTCTTTAAGACTATTTAAATTAAATGGTTCTCTATTAAAAAATATAACTGGAATATTAGTTTTTTTTATTTTTTCTAATAATTCATAAGATTTCTTTACATTAACAATATTTAAGAGTATAATATCCACTTCACTATTTATAGCCTCATCTAATTGCTTATCTTGTAATTCTTCATTGTCCTTTCCGTCATAAATTATAAAGTCTATTATATCCTTATTTTGATTTTCTATTTCTAATAATGAATTTGTTAATAATGATATAAAATAATCATCTTCTTTATAAAGCAATACTGCTGCACGAATTGGTTCTGTAATTTTAATAGCTTTAGGTTTTATATTAAGCATATTTATAAATACTATACTTATAATAAA
>NZ_ASRV01000189.1 GCF_000401215.1 Clostridium sartagoforme AAU1
ATATATATTTAATACTAGCTTTAAATTTTTATTGTATTAAATGACTTTATAGTATTTAGACAAATATCTAAAAATATTTAAACTTAATACCTTTATCAAATATTTTCCTCTTGAATTTCTTATATAATATGTTATTATAGTTTTATTATTTATTAGCTTCCAAGCGGAGTGAAAAATAGATACACATATGTGTGAAGAGTGAAAATGGCAAATCACTCTTTTTTTTGATGAAAAAGGACTATATGAATAGTCCTTTTTATTTTACATTTAAGTATTCTTCTAAATTTCTAATATTACTCCTTTTTCCTATAACTACTATTAAATCATTTTCTCTTAATATATATTCTGGATCTAATTCTATTATAGTTTCTTCATTCCTTTCTAAAGCTATAATATTTAAACTGAAATTATTTCTTATATTCGATTTTAAAATAGACTTCCCATCTATTTTAGAAGTAACTTTTAACTCTTCTATATGAATATCATTATTTAGCTCAATAAACTCTAATGCTTCTTCATTTAGCAATCTATTTGCAATTCTTATTGCCATATCATTTTCAGGGTACACAACCTCTGCACCTATTTTTCTTAAAACACAACCTTGTTCATAAGTAGTTGCTTTAGATATAACTCTTTTTACTCCCATATTAATTACATTTAATGTAGTCAATATGCTAACATCTATTTTCTCACCTATACATACGAATACTGTTTCACAATTTTGTATACCGGTTTCCTCTAAAGTTTCCTTATATAAATTATTAACTACAAAAGCATTTTCTGTTAGGTGTCTAATTTGTTTTATTTTATTTTCATCATTATCTATTACTATTACTTCTTTTCCAGCTTCTATAAGTGTTCTTGCTAATGCAAAACCAAATCTTCCAATTCCTATTATTCCAAATTCTATTGCAGATTTATAACTAAACATATTTATCTCTCCTTATCCTATTATAACTGTTTCTTCTGAATAATAAGCACTTGATGCTTCCTTAAAAGACCAAATTGTAGCTATAGTCATAGGTCCTAATCTTCCTATAAACATAATTAGTGAAATAATTATTTTACTTAAATCATTAAGACCTGGTGTTATTCCAGTTGATAATCCCACTGTACCAAAAGCACTTGTTACTTCAAATAATAATTGCATAAAAGTATAATTAGGTTCTATTATACTTATAACGAAAGTTCCCATACATACTACAAGTAAGGCTAATATAGTTAAATTAAATGCTTTAAAAACTACACTTGTAGGTATTGTTCTCTTAAATGCACTACAATGCTTATTTGTTGATGTGCTATAAATACTTTTATATAAAGTAAATAAAGTAGTAGTTTTAATACCTCCTCCAGTAGATCCTGGAGACGCACCAATAAACATTAAAATAACTAATACAAATAATCCTGAATTTGTAAAGTTACTTAATGAATAAGTACTAAATCCTGCAGTTCTTGCGGATGTGCTAAAAAAGAATGCCCCAAGCCAAGAAATATCCTCTGTTAATTTTAGCAAAACTGTACCTACTATTAATAATAAAGTTGTCATTGTAAGAACTATCTTTGTATGTAGGCTAAATTTCTTAAAGGATTTCTTTACTAAAATTTCTTTAATTACTAAAAATCCTAATCCTCCAAATATAATTAATCCACATGTAGTTAAATTTAATAATACATCATTTTTATATTGTATTAAATTTTGAAATCCTCCAAGTATATCAAATCCTGAATTATTAAATGCTGCTATGGAATGGAATATGCTTATTCCTAAAGCATCTAAAGGCTTATAATCTTGTGAAAATACAATATAACTTAAAATTACTCCTATAAATTCAAAGGTTAAAGTTACTGCTAAAACTGCTTTTACTAATCTTACTAATCCTTTCATTGTATCTAAGTTCATGGATTCTTTTATAAGTGTTCTTTCTTTTATTCCTATTCTTTTACCTAAAAGTAATATAAAACCAACACCAACAGATGTTACTCCTAATCCTCCTACTTGAATTAGTAAGGCAACAATTGATCTTCCAAATACAGTAAAAGTATCTGCGGTATCTATAGCGATCAATCCTGTTACGCATACAGCGCTAGTTGATGTAAATAATGCATCTACGAAAGATACATCGACTCCTTCATTTATTGATATAGGGAGTTTAAGTAATAATGCTCCTAATATAATTACTATTAAAAATCCTAAAACAATAATTCTTCCAGGCTTAATCTTTTCTATTAATTTCATACAAAGCTCACTCCTTTATGATTAATATCTGGAAACTTAATATATTTAATAATTTATGATAATATTTCCAAAAGATTTTAATATTAATTCTATATTAAAATCTTCTATAATATCTTGTACATTTTTATAAATTATATTTTAAAACTTCCTAAGATTTTACGGTTAATTATATATAGACAAGCAATTAATGTCAATTTCATTATTCTTATGCATAATCTTTTAAAAGCTGAATTAACTTAAACTACCCCTTAATAATTAGCTTATATTCACAAAACGTTGCAAAATCTACATTTCTCTAAAAAAACTAGAAACTATGTTTGTATAAAATTATTAATTTATAATATGATATCTCCTTATATCAAAAAGAGACTGTTTATTATCTTTTCAGATAATAAACAGTCTCTTTTGATTTATATAATTGTAAATACAAAACTTATTTAATAATACTGCATTTAACAGTATTATTCTTCCCATCCTTCTGGGAATTCAGCATTGTGGTACACTTCTTGAACATCATCATCGTCATCAAGTAAGTCTAACATCTTTTGGAACTTTTTCGCATCATCCTCATTAATTGCAGTATATGTGTCTGGTATCATCTTAACTGTCGCTTCTAAAAATTCTAATCCATTTGATTCTAAGGCTTCCCTTACAGTTCCAAAATCCTCAGGTGTAGTTGTAATTATAAATACTTCTTCTTCTGCTGAAAAATCTTCTGCTCCTGCATCTAAAGCTAGCATCATAATTTCATCTTCATCTTTATCTTCTCTTTCAATAACTATTTCGCCTTTTTCTTGGAACATAAACCCAACACATCCCGTTGCTCCCATGTTTCCTCCGCCTTTTGTAAAGGCACTTCTTACATTTCCTGCTGATCTATTTTTATTATCTGTTAAAGTTTCTACTATTACAGCAACTCCAGATGGACCATAACCTTCATAAACTATTTTTTCATAGTTAACACCTGCAAGTTCTCCTGAAGCTTTTTTAATTGATCTTGTAATTGTATCATTAGGCATATTAGCCGCTTTTGCTTTTGCTATTACATCTCTTAATTTCGGATTAGTGTCGGGTACAGGGCCACCATTTTTAACTGCAATAATAATTTCTTTACCTAACTTTGTAAAGATTTTTCCCCTTTTAGCATCTGCTTTTCCCTTTTTATTTTGTATATTATGCCATTTTGAATGTCCTGACATGTTTTTTTCCTCCCAACATCTATCGAATAATTTTTATAACTTATAAACATTAGAATTATATCATACTTATATTATTATGACAAATTTTCTTATTTATCCATGAATTAGTAATAAAATTATTTAATTAATTATACAAGTTGATTTATTCTTAAATTAATTTGTATAATCTATTTTCTTCTTTAAAATAAATTCCTTCATCCATTTTAGTT
>NZ_ASRV01000190.1 GCF_000401215.1 Clostridium sartagoforme AAU1
TTAAATTAATTTGTATAATCTATTTTCTTCTTTAAAATAAATTCCTTCATCCATTTTAGTTATTATAACTTTACCATTTGAGGTTTCGGTTATTTCTTTTTCCATTTCATCGACTTTATTTATTTCTGATAATATATGAATTATAACTTTATCTGTATATTCAACTTCTTCAATATGCCAATTATTTTCATTACACTTATATTGAACTTTACCCAACATATCATAATCCATATTTAATAACAACCTTACTCCTTTTACCTTTTCAACTACTTTCCCTGCTTTTAGTGCTATTGAAGCACCTTTTGTATAAGCTCTTGTAAGTCCTCCGGCTCCTAATAATATACCACCATAATACCTAGTTACTACTATGCACAATCAGTCACTTTACTTTTTTTCATCACTTCTAATATAGGAATTCCTGCCGTTCCCTGTGGTTCTCCGTCATCACTATATCTTTGAATCCCCATATTTTCTCCTATAGCATAAGCAAAGCAATTATGAGTAGCTTGCTTATGCTTGTTTTTAATTTCTGCTATAAACTCTTTTGCTTCTTCTTCATTTTCACATCTTTTGGCATATCCTATAAACTCTGATTTTTTTCTATAAAACTATCTTCTCCGAAATTTCTTATAGTAATATAACTCATATAAGTTCCTCCTTGATTAAATTGATACCTTTTATTATCTTTTCTTTATTAACTTGTGAGAAACTAATTCTAAAAAAATAATCTCCATTTTTGGAATCTCTAAAAAATATTATTCCAGGTGTAATATATACATTTTTCTTTTTTAATTTATAAAAAAGTTCTTTAGATTTTACCTCTTTATTTTTTAATTTTATATAAAAATAAAGTCCTCCCTTTGGATCTAAATATGTGACTTTATCAAAAAGCTTTTCTTCTATTAGGTTTTTCATAAGCTCATATTTTGTTTTGTATTCTTTACATTGATATTGTATATGTTCCTTCCAAAAACCTTCTTTTATATATAATTCTAAAGCTCTCTGCATAAGACTAGAAGTTGCAAAATCTGTGTTTATCTTAGAATTTTGCATACTCTCTATAAATGAATTTGGTATAATCATATATCCAAGTCTTATTCCTGGTAAAAATACCTTTGAAAAACTTTTTACATAAATTACTCTTTCATACTTATCAAGCTCTTTTAATGGTTCATGAATTATTCCATCATCATATATAAGTTCAGATAAATAGTCATCTTCTATAATATAAAAATCATATTTTCTAGCTAAAGCTAATAATTTCAGCTTTTTTTCATAGCTATAGCTTACACCTGTTGGATTATGGAAATAACTCATTGTATAAAAACAACTTATTTTATTTTTCTTTAATATTTCTTCAAATTCTTCTAAATCTATTCCATCTTCTTTAATTTCTAATTCAAATATATTAGCTCTTCTCCATTTAAAAACTGATATAGCTCCTCCATAGGTAGGTTTTTCTACTACTACGTTATCATTAATGTTAACTATTGCCTTAACTGCTATATCTATTCCCTGCTGCGCCCCTGAAACTATTATTATATTATCTAAATCTAACTTACCGCCCCAAAGTTCCTTATTTATTGTTCTTCTTAATTCTTCATATCCAAAAGGCTCTTTCATTATTAGTGCATTTGCTCCATCCCTATCTAGAACCTTATTAATTACATTCTTAAATTCTTTTATTGGAAAATACATCTCTGTATTTGTTTCCCCTGTAAAATCAATGATTTTATCTAAATCTTCAGTTAATATACTTTTTAATGTTTTAGAATATTCTCTATTGAATACTGATATAAGATCTTTCCTTTTTGCATAAGTTCCAGATCCTACTTTTTGAAAAGCATATCCGTCTGATTTTAACTTTTTATATGCGTTAACTATAGTTACATTGTTTACCTCTAAAATTTTTGATAATTCTCTTATTGTAGGTAGCTTTTCTCCATCATTTATTTTTTTATTATCTATTAGTTTTTTTATATGATTTGAAATTTGTATATATTTGGGAATTTCTTCCTCAAAGAACATCTTAAAAATATTATTCATAATTCCTCCAAATTCTTCTAATGTTTATAACTATATACATTTTCAGTTGCTAGTAGACATTCTTTGTGATCTCTAAATTCTCTTTTATTTTTTGTTAAGACATTATTCTTGTATAATACTTTTAAAATTTCTTCCGTCTTAATATTAAAATTTTTAAAATAGTCATTGTTTTTAATCTCATATGCACTTAATTCTTTATCTTCCTCTTTTATAAATTCTAGAATTTCTTTTGATGCTTTTTCTATATTGTAATCTAAATAGCTTTCCATATAACTTATAATGCTTTTTATATTCTCATCATTCATTTCGTTGTAGAATAATTTTTTTATTCTCTTATTTAATTCATCATTTAAATTACATGCCATATTTAATGAATCTTTACTTACAGTGTATCCATTAATACTAAGATAAAGCTTAGAAAAGTTATCTAATGCCCTAATAAGAAGTTCATATGCAGTGTATCCTCTGCCTGTACTTAAATATTTTTTGCATATCCCTATTTCTTTTAACAAATTTCCTAAATAAACTAGATTCCATCTTCCTTTATCTGAATTTACACTATATATTATTTTTTCATATAGTTCTGATATTTCATGATCCATTGAATATATTAATTTAGATGATATTAAAGAATTCTTTATTACATCTTTCTTACCACATTCATAATAAGCTTCTTTAAAAGCTTTTTTACTTAAAAATTTTATATGAACAGGTATATTCATCACTTCAGAATATAAATCTCTAACCTGTTCAAAATCATCTTTATATATTGTAAATAAATCTATATCTGATTCTTCCCACAGATCTCCAGTAACCATACTTCCTAATACAAAAATTGCTAATATATTAGTATTTTTCATAAGAATATCTGTAATTTCTTTATAAGCATTTTGGTAATCTATAATTGATTTTGCCATTATCCTACTCCCTTCAACTTAATATTGTATTATTACAATTTATTTTATTATATAAAATTACTGCAATAAAGTCTAATCTTCATTGCAGTAATTAACTATTGGGCAATAATGTTTACTATAAAATCTTTTGATTTATTATAAACTTCATCTTCTACCTCTACTACCATAAAGGTACCATTATCCTTATATTCTTCTTTTAGTACTCTTCCATTCCTATGAAGATATGAATTCATATCACTTCTATCGTAAGGAATCAAATATTCGCATTTTTTCATTTTATACGGTAATTTTTCTTCTATTAAATCAAGAAGATTATCTAAATTAATTCCTTCTTTAGCTGATATTTCAATAATTTTATATTCTGAACATATTTTTTTTATTTCTTCTATTTGCTCATCTGTAGCTTTATCTATTTTATTTAGTACTAATATAGTTTCTTTATCTTTGGCTCCAAGTTCTTCTAAAACTTCCTCTACAGCTTTTATTTGATCAAGTGCATGATCTGAAGAGGTATCAACAATATGACATAAAAGATCTGAGTATATCACTTCCTCTAGTGTTGATTTAAATGCTTCAACTAAATCATGAGGTAACTTTCTTACAAATCCTACTGTATCTGTTATAGTAACTACACCTTTATTTTTTAATATTATAGACCTTGTAGTTATATCTAAGGTTGCAAATAACATATCAGCTTCAAAAACTTTTTCTTTTCCTTGAACCTCTTTTTGAGCTGCAACATCACACAATTTATTTCTAAGAGTTGATTTACCTGCATTTGTATATCCTACTAATGATACCTTAGGAATACTTTCTTTTGTTCTTTTTTCTCTTTGAACTTCTCTTGTTTTCTTTATTTTTTTAAGCTCATCATTTAAATCATATATAGTTTCCTTTATATGTCTTCTATCGGTTTCTAACTTCTTTTCTCCTGGTCCTCTTGTTCCTATTCCCCCACCAGTTCTTGAAAGCACTGTTCCTAAGCCTTGAAGTCTACCCATTCTATATTTTAACTGTGCAAGTTCAACCTGAATTTTTGATTCCTTACTTCTTGCTCTTCTTGCAAAGATTTCTAATATTAAAGTAGTTCTATCTATTACCTTTGCACCAATTGCCGCTTCTAGATTTCTTACTTGTGAACCTGAAAGCTCATCATCAAAAATTATAAGGTTTGCATGTTTACTTTGCCTTAAGCTAGCTATTTCTAATACTTTTCCCTTTCCAATATAAAAGGCTGGGTCAATTTTACTTCTACTTTGATAAACTAACTCTAATACTGGTATATCACAAGCTTTAGTAAGTTCTTTAAGTTCTTCTAAACTTTCCTTGGTATCAGATCCTACTAAAATAGCTCTTTCACCTTCATCTTCTACTATTTCTTTTTCTTTAATTAATCCTTCAACATAATGAATTTTATCTAATATGTGAATTGACAATACTTCTTCAATTGATAAGTTTAATTTCTCTTCATAATCTAACAAATCATTTGTTATTGTAAGCATTGCTAAAGAATAATCTGTTATTTTTCCATCATAAACTCCTATTGCCATTATTGCATCAAGTTTTAATTTTAAAAGAGCTGACAAATCAAGAGCCGACAAATTAGAAAATCCATTAGGATGTGTATGTATAACTCTAACTCCAGATAACCTTTTTTCCCTTATATCAATCATAGCTAATTCAACTGAAGTTGAATCTCCTATTGCTATAGATACTATTTTCCCTCTTCTATCTACTGCTATGCTTATTTCCCTATCCAAAATAGAAGTTAATCTAGAAATAATATCTATTATTTCTACACTACACACCTCATCTTTTAAAACCTTTACTTTATAGAGTCTTTCAAGTTCTTCTAAATAAGACTTCTTTATACCATCTATATTTCCAAATATCATAATACCACCTCACTATCTACTATTGGCAACTTGCATATAATTTTATACTAATAATTCTTTATTGTAAATATAATACTAATATTATAATCCATACTATATTATACTTATATCAAATACTTTACTAAAACTGTACTTAAAGTATTTAAAAATAAGTTGCAAGAAATATAAATAATATGTAATATTAAAATAATAATATAAGTTATTAGGTTATATAGGATATTTTAGGAGGATTAAACTAATGAATGACAAAAAAAGAAACATACTTTTTACAGAAGAACAAATAAAAACTAGAGTTGCAGAACTTGGAAAAATTATTACTGAAGATTATAAAGATAAGAAACTTTATGTTCTTCCACTTCTTAGAGGAAGTTTTGTTTTTGGGGCTGACATATTTAGAGCAATTGATTGTAAAGCAAAAGTTGGTTTTATGACTACTTCAAGTTATGGTCATGGTGAAGAAAGCACTGGTGAAGTTAAGGTTGTAAATGATATTCCAGACAATATAGAAGGATGGGATGTATTAATAGTAGATGATATTATAGATACTGGATATACAATGGAATTTGTTGTTGATTATGTAAAAAAACGTGGAGCCAAATCTGTTAAAACCTGTGTACTATTAGATAAGCCTTCTAGAAGAAAAGTTGATTTAAAACCAGATTATTGCTGCTTTGAAATAGAAGATTTATTTGTAGTTGGATATGGTCTTGATTATGAAAGTTTCTACAGAAATGTACCTTATGTATTTAACTGGAACTAAGTCAATTAACAATTAACAATTAAATTGAACTAAAAAACTCCTAAAATTAGGAGTTTTTTATTTTAATTAAATTTTCTTAATTCAGCTTGCCTGAATTATAACATAAATTCTTTCATTCTTTCATTTTCAATTATTTATTAAGTTCTATTGCTGTATTTGGAATTTTTCCTACTATTATTGTTTCTGCTATTGGAATTTCACATGCTATTTCTACATCTTTGCTATTAAGAGGCACAACTATTTTCATTTTCATATTAACATGCAAATATATTTTATGCCTTGTTTGATTAATACCTGCACTTTCAAATACAGATTCATAACTACTAGTTATATTCCCTATTTGATTCATGTTTATATTTATCTTAGGACCCAAATTATAAAACACTAAATTTTTAGTCATATATCCTAACGGAACTTTTAGTCCCATTTCTTGTAACTTACCTATTTTATCATTAGATGCTAATACTAATCTTGATGAAAGATAGTTTAATTTTACAGTATCAGCTCTTAGCATAGTTATATTACCATCATTATCTTTTTCAGTAATTATCATATCAGAATAATTAAATTGATTTGAATAAATATCTAAAGCAGTTTCATTAATAATTGTAGTTGCTTCTCTTTTTAGTTCTTCTTCTGCTATATTTAAAACTGCTGGTAAAATATTTTTATCAATGAAATACATAATAGAATTAAATAAGACAAAAATGACGATAATAACCAATATAAGTTTAGGATGTTTAATTTTAAATCGTATTTTAGATTTTTTTGTATAATACTTCATAGACACCTTCTTGAGTTATTATTTTACTCTTTATATAAATATGCTATAATATTCTATATTATTTATTTTACACCATTAAATAATTTTTAATTATAAGGGAGGAACAAATGGCTAATAAAGATACTTCTAGAACAGAAAAAAGCCAAGCTAATGTTAAAGATAATAAAAACAATGGCAAAAATTCTAAAAAGAAAAAAATCAACCTAAATATAAAAAAATCTTAAAAGGTACTTTCCTTGGAATACTAATTGCAGGACTGCTATGTTTTGTAGTAGGTCTTGGATATGTCTTTGCAATAATTAAAAGTACTCCAACCCTTGATGTAAATGCAGTTTTAGCTTTAAATGAACCTTCAATGATTTACGATAGTCAAGAACAATATATTGATAACATACCAACTGAAGAAGAAAGATATAAAGTAAGTTTAGACGAAATGTCTAAATATTTAAAAGATGCTTATGTTTCAATTGAAGATGAACGTTTTTATAAGCATCCTGGTGTAGATATAAAAAGAACTCTAAGCTCAGCTTTAAGATCTGCAATGTACTATTTTACAGGAAACGGTAATATTCAAGGTGGATCTACTCTTACTCAACAGCTAATAAGAAATACACTTTTAACACAAGATGTTAAAATTGAAAGAAAAATAAGAGAAATTTATCTTTCATTAACACTTGAAAATAAACTTACTAAAGACCAAATATTAGAAGCATATTTAAACACTATTCCTTTAGGTGGTAAAATTTATGGAGTAGAAGCTGCTTCAAAATATTTCTTTGAAAAAAGTGCTAAAGATTTAACTTTACCTGAATCTGCATTTATTGCTGGTTTAACTCAAGCACCAAGTGCTTATAGTCCTTATGATCCTGAAAATAAGGAAGATCCTACAATATATTTAGATAGAACAAAAACTGTTCTTATGAAAATGAGAGATTTAGGATATATAACTCAAGCAGAATACGATGAAGCATATGCTTTTGTAGATGCTAATCAATTTGTATTTTCTCAAACAGTAATTGACTATAAAATTAATTATGAATGGTTTGTATATCCAGCTTTAGATCAAGTGCGAGAAGATCTAAAAGAAGTGTATAAATATACTGATGAGGAAGTTGATAGATTATTTGCTACTGGCGGACTTAAAATTTATACTACTATGGATAGAACAATTCAAGATTCTACCCAAGCCGTTTTAAATGATAGAAATAGTATACAACAACTTGATATTTACGCTAACCCAGAAGTTACTGATGAAAATGGAACTCCAGCACTTCAAGCTGCTGCTGTAATTATTGATTATAAAACTGGCCAAGTTAAAGCAATGGTTGGTGGAAGAGGTGAACAGCCTGCAAGATCTACAAATAGAGCTTATTATGCTTTAAGATCCGTTGGATCAACTACTAAACCTTTAACAGTTTATGGTCCTGCTATTGATACTAAGGCTATTACAGCTGGTACAGTGCTAGATGATGCAGGTCTTCCATCATCTATTCAAAGTAAATATGGTGGATATAATCCAGCAAACTGGAACAAGGTTTCAGATGGATTAATTACAGCAAGACAATCACTTGCATTATCTAAAAATGTACCAACAGTTCTAGTCGAAGACAAACTTGGAGTTGAAACTGGATTGGCTTATGGTGAAAAACTGGGATTGGTTTATGGCGAAAAATCAAAATTCATAGCTACCGTAGCATTAGGTGAATTTACAGGTGTTGATGAAGACGGTTCTGTAGATGGTGGTAATCCATATATACTAGCTTCCGCTTTTGGAAGCTTTGGAAATAATGGTTTATATACTAAACCTATTTTATATACTAAAGTTGCTGATGCAACTGGTAAAATTATATTAGAATCTAAACCTAAGCAAACACAAGTATTTTCTCCTCAAACTGCATATATAATGAGGGATTTATTAAAGGGTCCTTTAACCTTTGATGGTGCTTTGGCAAAGCTTCCTAATATGCCTGTAATAGGTAAAACAGGAACAACTAGTCTTGTTACAGACTTTTTATTTGCTGGGTTAACTCCTTATTATTCAGGAGCTGTTTGGATTGGATATGATAATCGTTCTGCTATGGGTGGCGCAAGTTATAGTTCATCTGCTGCTTCATTATGGGGTGCTATGATGGCTCCAATTCATGCAAACTTAGAATATAAGGAATTTGATGGAAACCCAGGTGGTATTACTACCGTTGCTATATGTAAAGATTCTGGAAAAAGAGCAACAGACCTTTGTGCTAAGGATCCTAGAGGCTCAAGAGTTTATACTGAAATGTTTATAGCTGGTACAGAGCCTACAGGAGTTTGCGATGTACATGTAACAGCTAAAGTTAATAAAAACAATAATAAATTAGCAACTGAAAATACTCCAAAGGACTTAATTGAAGAAAGAGTATTTATAAAGAAAGAAAATCCTTCTTCAGGAGCAGCTGATTTTAAATATGTTCTTCCAACAGAAAAAGATGATACTAAATATGTGCCAAAGGATGAAGAATTTAATTTATCTGATTTAGGGATTTCTGTTGGAAGCAATGTTGATATGGCTATAGAAATATTAAAATCTAAAGGTGTAAATATTAAGATATCTAATAATAATGCAAAAACTAGAATAATTAAAAGTTTATCTTCTGATAAAGCTAAAAAGGGAGATACAATTACCATTCAACTAAAGGATTCTGAAAGCAATAATGAAACTCCTGAAGTTCCAGATCCTAATAATGATTAGTTATATTAACTAACAAAAAAGAGATTTGATTAAAATTCAAATCTCTTTTTTTATTTTAGCTATTTGTGCTAGACTCTAAATTATAATTTATAACCTCTCCTAAATCTGCTCTAATATATATTATATATTTTTCTTCCTTATTCTTATCATCTATTGTTTTAACGTTATATACAAATGATAATGCCATTTCATTATCATTTACTGATACAAAGGCAATCATTGGTTTGTCCAATATTTCTGATTTTAAATTTAAATTAATAAAATAATTTTGAACTATATTTTTTGCTTTATATTCATCTATATTAATATCTTTTATATGTTTTATATTATCTAATGGATAGTTAGAATATGATTCTAATTTACCAGTAACTTTGTTTATAGAAGTATTTATTTCCTGTTTATAATATGGATATCCATCTTTGCATTTATAAAATACTACATTATAACATGGACTACCTTCCTCTTCTCTTGTTTTAATCTCCTTGAATATAAATTCATCGTTAGTAATTTCATCTATATATTTTGTAGCTAAACTAGTGGCTTTTTCTTCTGATATCTCCGCCAATTTAATTTTTGTTCCTAAGTTTTTATTTGAAAATCCCAATACATTGTAATTTTTATCAATATCCACTCCATAATTTCCTACTATAACAGAATACTGTATTTGCGAACTCTTACTATTTAATTTATTTAAAGCTTCTTCTTCAATTGCTTCTTTATAATAATCGGAATTATTTATTATCTTCTCATCTGATAAATTCTCTATAAACTTTTTTGCTACTATAACCTCTTTTGTTTCTTTATTTAGTATACCATTTACTATATAACCTATAAGCCCTAGTAATATTATAATAACTACACTAAAATCACTTTTATTTTTTTTAATCTCATTGTATCCTCCCTAAATTCTTATATTAATAAAAATCTTCTAATAGATTTTTTAATACAATGATTTTAATAAAATCTTAATTGTTATCAATATTCATTTTACATTATTTAATGTATAATATAAAGTTTTTTTATTATTTATTTAGTTATATTTTAATATTATTATTTTATTATAAGCATTTTCGACTTTAACAGCTTGTATTTATTTGTATTTTCCTTTATAATCCATTATATATAAAAGTATCGTAATAGGGGGGTTAAAATATGAATTTGACAAATTTAATAGAACAAAAGAAAAAAGAAAAAGCTAAAAAAGAAAAAGCTAAAATTGCAAAAAATGTTGCATTAGGCGCTACTATTGGCGTTGCCGCTGGACTAGCTAGTGGACTTTTATTTGCACCTAAATCAGGAAAAGATACTAGAAAATCATTAAAGAAAACTGCTAACGATTTAAATAATACAATTAAAACAAAAGCTATAGATGTTACTGAAGATGCTAAAAATAATTTTAGTGATGCTAAAAATAAGATTGCAAAATATCTTGAATCAAAAAAAGCTGTAACAAATGATTCTGTAGAAGAACTTACAGAAAAAATTATAACTGAAAACAATAATGAAGTTAAAGAAGATTTAAATACATAATTATTTCATATAACTATTATTATAAATTTTAAGTGAGGGTATATAATATGACTATTACTATAAATTTTAATACTCTTCTATTGACTATTATAGTTATCGCTTCTGTTATAGCTTTAATTTATTTAATTTTAGCCTTAAGAAAAATTATTGTACTTATTGATAATATAAACACTACACTTAAAGATAATAAAACAAATTTAGATAACACTATTAAAAATTTAAATGGAATATCTGAAAATGTTAAAGATATAAGTGATGTAGCTGTTGAAACTACGGCAGAAGCCATCGTTATGAAAGATGGAATTATTAATCAATTAGATACTATAAAAGATATTATAAATATAATAATTGGAGTATTTTCAAAAAAATAATATACATATTTTTAAGGACAGTATATAGAATGTTAAAAACTATATACTGTCCTACTTATATACATTACTATATACAACCTATTATTTCTTTTATATTTTTAATCCCTTGCTCTATGCAGAATTTTTTTATTTCCTCTATTATTTCTTTTCCAGCCATGGGATTTATAAAATTTATAGTTCCTATTTGGATTGCGGAAGCTCCTGCCATCATGAATTCAATTGCATCTATTCCAGTAGAAATTCCTCCTAAGCCTATTACAGGTATGTTAACAGCCTTAGAAACTTCATGTACCATTCTTAATGCTATTGGCTTTACAGCTGGTCCCGAAAGTCCTGCGTACATATTATTGAATATAGGCTTTCTTTTATATGGATCTATCGCAAATCCCTTTAATGTATTTATTAAAGATATTGAATCTGCTCCAGCTTCCTCGCAGCTTATCGCCATTTTAACTATATCTTCAGCATTAGGTGAAAGCTTAACCATAAGTGGTTTATCTGAAATCTTCTTAATCTTTGAAACAACTTCATAAGCTACATTTGATTTTATGCCAAATGCCATTCCTCCTGATTTTACATTAGGACATGATATATTAAGTTCTATCATATCTATATCTGTACCTTTTAATTTTTCAATAGCTTCCTCATAATCTTCTATACATCCTCCACCAACATTTGCAATAATATTAGTGCCAAGTTCCTTCATTTTAGGAAGTTCTTCATTTATAAATCTATCTACTCCTGGATTTTGAAGTCCAACTGAATTCATCATTCCAGATGGAGTTTCATATACTCTTATTCCCTCATTACCATCCTTAGGATTTAAAGTTAATCCCTTTGATGATATTCCTCCCAAGATACCTACATCATAAAAATTATTATATTCTGCTCCAAAACCAAAGGTTCCTGATGCTGCTATTACTGGATTTTTAAATTCTACTCCATTTATATTTACTTTCAACATTTATAAAATTCCTCCTTTGATTTTACAGTTCAACATAATTCCCATCGAATACTGGACCATCCTTACATGTCCTTTTATTTCCATCCTTGGTTTTACATGTACAGACAAGACATGCTCCAACACCACAAGCCATATGTTTTTCCATAGACACATATATTTTTACACCTTTTTCTTTACACATATCTATAACCTTTTTCATCATTATTTCTGGTCCACAGCAAAGTACAGTATCATAGTCCTCTACATTTAAAATATCAGTTACAAATCCTTTATGTCCATGTTTACCAGTATTTGTACTTATATATACTTCATCTACATAACTCTTTATTTCATCTATTAAATAAATATCTTCTCTAAAACCTGCATATAAATCTAGCTTAGAAGAGTTGTTATTCTCTTTAATTTTTTTAGCCACCTCTAACATTGGTGCAGTACCTATGCCACCAGAAACCAAAGCAACCCTGCCAAGGTTTGTATATACATTAAATCCATTTCCTAATGGCCCTGTAAGATTTATATATTCTCCCGTTTCTAAATTAGCATATTCCCTTGTACCATTTCCAACAACTGCATATAAGAAAGTTATAGTTCCTTCATTTTTTTCACATACACTTATAGGTCTAGGAAGTAAAGTTTGTCCATTCAATTTTAGCATATAGAATTGTCCAGGTTTTACTTCATTGTTGTCTTCTACAACCATTTTATATATTCCATCAACTACTTTTTTGTTTGATATAACTTTTGATTTTGTGTAAGTTACCTTCATTAGTTTTCCTCCTATAAACTTTCTACTGCTGCCTTTATTTCATCTCTCATCCTTATAACTTCTTCTCTTGCACAAATTGCAAATTCTTTTTCTCTACCTTCTTGCTTTTTATATGCTAAAAGTATAGCTCTTGAAGAGTTTACTACGCCTCCATTTCCACTATTTAAATATAAAGCCACATCATCTGCCTTTCCACCTTGAGCTCCATAACCAGGTATTAAGAAAAACATATTTTTAAATCTTTTTCTTATTTCAATTCCTTCTTCAACATGAGTGCATCCTATAACCCCACCTATACTTGAATATCCACATTGTCCTATTACTTCTTTTCCAATCTCAGCAATTTTATCTCCAACAACCTTATATACATCTCTTGAATCTACAGTCTTTAGCATTTCTATATCTTCTGCTCCTGGATTAGAAGTCCTAACTAATGAGAAAATCCCCTTATCTCCTTTTTCTATATATGGCATATATGGCTCTATACTATCCATTCCCATATATGGACTAAGAGTTATAAAATCTGCTTCAAAATCTCCTTCAAAGTGTGCTTTTGCATACTGCTTAGCTGTTGCTGCTATATCTCCTCTTTTTATATCTGCAATTATAATTGCATCCTTCTCTCTTAAATAATCTAAAGTTTCTTTATAAGCCATCATACCCTTTAATCCTAAGGATTCATAATAAGCAATTTGAACTTTAAAGCATGCTGCTACATCTATAGTTGCATCTATTATTGCTTTATTAAACTCAACTAATGCCTCTACTTCCGATCTTCCTTCAAAAATATAGCTAGGTATATATTCAAGTGCTGTGTCTAATCCAACACAAACTACTCCTCTTTCTTTTACTCTATTAAATAATTTATCTATTATTAAACTTTTCATGAATATCCTCCTATTTCTTATAAAGAATTCGTCCCTCTTTTATAGTCATTTGAACTTCTCCATAAAACTCCATGCCTTCAAATGGAGTATTTTTACCTTTTGAATGAAAATCACTTGAATTTACTACTATATTCTTATCTAAATCTAATAAAACTATATCACCTTCAACCCCTGGGGTAATTCTGCCTTTATTCATTCCTAGAATATTTGCTCCATTTGTTGACATAATTTCACTTAACTTATTTAAAGTTATAGCTCCTGATTTAACTAATCTTGTATAACATATAGAAAATGATGTTTCAATTCCAACCATTCCTGGTGCTCCTTTTTCTTTATCTTCTTCTGTATGAGGAGCATGATCTGTACCTATACAATCTATAATTCCATCTTTTATAGCATTTATAATTTCAGATGCATCGTCTTTTTCCCTTATAGGAGGATTTACTCTATAATTGCTTATATCTTTTGTTAAATATATATGATGTGGTGTAACTTCACAAGTTATATTATTAAATTGCTTCTTTGCTTCTCTAATATATCCTACCGCTTCTTTTGTACTAACATGACACATATGAAGTCTTGCTCCAGTTTCTTTTGCTAAATATATATCTCTTAAAGTCATTATATTTTCAGCTATTCTCATATCTATATGTGAAAATTTATGATCTTCTGCATGAGACATTATTATCCAATCATATTTTTTTGCCTTTAACATAGCTTTATACATTACGTCTGAATCCATAACTCCAACACCATCGTCAGATATTGCTTTAACTTTATTATCATTACTAAAATCATCTAAATGACTTATATCTTTGCCATTAAAACCTTTTGTAACAGATATACATTGGTGTAAATCTATTAAATTTAATTCTTCTTCTCTATTTCTAACCTCTTCTAAAATTTCTTTACTAGAGCATATTGGCTTAGTGTTCGCCATCAAACATACTCCAGTATATCCCCCTCTTAATGCTGCTTTAGAGCCGCTTTCTATATCTTCTTTGTAAGTAAGTCCAGGCTCTCTAAAGTGTGCATGAGTATCTATAAATGAAGGCATTAGAGTAAGTCCCTTAGCATCTATAAGATCTACCTCTTCTATATTAATATCTAATCCTACTTCTTTTATTTTTCCATTCTCTATATAAATATCCCCAATAAAATCCTGTGAGTAATCTACTATTCTAGCGTTTTTTATTAGTAAATTCATAATTTCACCTCATAAATTATATTTAAATCTATAAATCAGATAGACTTGTTATGTGATCGCAATAATCGCACTTATATGTTCCTTTATCTTCATCTATCAAATTAAATGTATGTGGAACATATTGTTCTACTTCTGTAATACACCTTGGATTACTGCAAATCAGAACATCTATAACCTTTTTAGGTAACTTTGGCTTTATTTTTCTAACTATTTCACCAAACCTTACCTCATTTATAGTAAGATTCGGTGAAAGTAATCCTAAAATTGTATAATTTACTTCTGAGGAATTTTCTATTTTAATTATATCCTTTTTTCCAATCTTATCACTTTCAACATTCATTATTAAAGCAACTTGACTATTAACTTTATCAAGATTTAAATAGTTAAATATTTTTATTCCCATTCCAACTTTTATATGGTCTATTACTAGTCCATTTTTAATACTTGTTATTTCTAACATCTAAGCCACCCCCAAAAGTTTTGCAATTAATGCCATTCTTACGTACATTCCATATTCTGCTTGCTTAAAATAGCAAGCTCTCTCATCTTTATCTACTTCTATAGAAATTTCATTTACTCTTGGTAGTGGATGCATAACTATCATATTCCTTTTGGCCAATTCCATCTTTTCGCCATCTAAAATATAGCTATCTTTAAGCCTTATATATTCCTCTTCATTAAAAAATCTTTCCTTTTGAATTCTTGTCATATATAAGATATCTAGTTCGTCTATTATATCTTCTAGTTTTTCAACTTCTTTAAATTCTATATTATTTTTTGCTAATATTTCTTCTCTTATATAAATTGGTATAGATAATTCTTTGGGTGAAATTAAGATAAATTTAGTTCCTTCATACCTTGACATAGCTTTTATAAGTGAGTGCACTGTCCTTCCATTTTTTAAGTCACCACAGATTCCTATGGTATGATTTATTAATCCATCTTTTAAAGATTCTATAGTTAAAAGATCTGTTAATGTTTGAGTTGGATGCTGATGTCCTCCATCTCCTGCATTTATTACAGGCACCTCTGAGTACATACTTGCAAGTTTAACAGAACCCTCCATGGGATGTCTCATAGCTATTATGTCAGAATATATAGATACCATTGTTATAGTATCTGCTAAAGTTTCTCCTTTTGCAGTAGAACTTGAATTTGGTTCTGAAAATCCCAAAATTTTACCCCCAAGTCTCATCATGGCAGCTTCGAAACTAAATCTAGTTCTTGTACTTGGTTCATAAAATAACGTGGCTAAAATTTTTCCATCACAGATATGAGAATATTCTCTTGGATTTGCTATTATTTGATGTGCTAACTTAAAAATTTCTTGTAGTTCTTCTTTTGAAAAATCCATTGGGTCGATTAAATGTTTGCTTTTCATATTCATTTACATCACTCCTTGTTAACATCTCTGTGTTAAATTTAAAGGTATATTAATTTAGTTATATATTATAATTTGCACAAAAAAACCTTCCTTAATTTCAAGGAAGGTATGATAAGCCTACATAAAAGTATTTTTACTTTTACAATTTCTTCCTTGTTAATCTCTCTGGATTAATTTAAAGGTAATCTTTTTTCATTAGAATAACACTTATATAATTTATTGTCAAGAAAGTATTAACAAGAAAATTTAAAACTTTTTTTATTTTTAATATATTAAATTTGTATCACTTTTATGCTTAATTACATATTATACATTATGCAAGTAACACAAATAAATTTTATCAAAACTAAAGATAAAAGGAGAAATTTATATGTCCAAATATTATGGCAGTGAATATAATTATGATGAATTAATTAATGGTTCTTATAAGAATTGTACTTGTAATAACTCTAATAATTATGATGACAATAATTATATTAAATTATTATATCAACTTCAAGAACAACTTCAATTTCAAGCTCAACTTCAAAAACAACTTCAAGAGCAACTTCAGCAACAACTTCAACAGCAAGAACAAATACAAGCTCAAGTTCAAGCTCAGCTTCAAGCTCAAATTCAACTTCAGGCTCAAATTCAAGCTCAGCTCCAAGCTCAGCTTCAAGCTCAAGAAACTACAACTACAGATACCGATACAACTAGCAATAATCAACCAATAAATATTAATATTACAGTAACTAATGGGCTTACTTCAACTGAAGCTGAAACAGAAACCACTAGTGCTGGCTCTACTTCTGGTGCTAGCGGAGGTGGCGGTGGCGGTGGCGGCGGTGCTGCTGCTAATAACGATAACCAATCTGCTTTAGGAGCTGCTACAGGTAATGATAATGCTGTTGTCCCAGTAAATGTTGATGATATAAATTTAACAATATAGAATTGAATTGATTTTAAGAAAAATCTTTTTAATAGCTTTATTTCTCATGAATATGTTTAGTTTATTAATTTAATATTAATTATAATAATTTTTATGGTCTTACTAGAGTTAAAATTCTAGTAAGACTTTTTAAGTTATAAAAATTGATTCCTAAATATTAATAATTATTATATTTTTATAATAAAATTCAAAATTACCTATAAAAAAGCACTAGTAAATCTAGTGCCTTAATTACATGTATTTTACCTTATTCAAATTTTACATATTATTACTATATAATATATTTTTATAAGTATATTACTGATTAGTAATTTCATTATAGCTATTATTTATTTTAGCTTTGAGTTAACACAACTCATTATTAATTCACTTAATTGATTTAGTTTCTTTGATGTTAATTGCATGAAAAGATTCTCATTGGATTATTATTTTCTTGGATTATTAAAAGTTGGTGCTGTAGGATCTGGTGCTTTATGCTCTGGTCCTGGAGTTGATAAATCAAAATAAAGTTTAGAATCTTCCGTAACACCAAAATCTTTATTTGATCCAGTATTCTGAACTTTGTTAAGTGCTTCTCTAAATAAAGCATTATGAGCTTCTTCTCTATTTAATAAGAAATCTATGGTTGCTCTTACTTCTTTGTCTTCAATTTGGCGATATAAATATTCATATACAACTTTAGCTCTTTGTTCAGATGCTATATTAGAAAGCAAATCCGCTACTAAGTCTCCGGTACAAGATACATAATCGGAAGTCCATGAATATCCAGATGAATTAATCAATAATGGTGATAATCCACCTAAAACATGACCTTGTATTTCTCCAGAGACTACAGTCTTATAATCTACATCATGACCATTCAATAAATTTATAGTTGTAGCTACCATTTCCATATGGCTTAATTCTTCAGCAGCTATATCAAGAAATAAATCTTTTATTTCTTGATCTTTTATTCTGAAACTTTGGGACATATATTGTAATGCTGCTTTTAACTCTCCATTAGCTCCCCCTAACTGCTCTTGTAATAATACTGCGTATTGTGGGTTAGGTCTTTCTACTTTTACTTCATGTAACAATTGCTTTTTGTGTTCAAACATGTTTATTCCTCCATAAAAATTATTTCAGAATTATGTTACCCCATACTTGACTTATTATTCTAAATAAAATTAGGATAATTATATAACTATCCTAATTTTTATTTGAAAAATTATTATTTTTTAATTCTACTAGATAATACTTTTCTTAACATTTCATATATAAATTTATTGACTTAATGCCAATTATTCATAACATTATCCCACATCATCTTTCCACACTTAGCTAAAGTAACAGTTCCATAAACACTATTAGGAATCCCCATAGATAATAGTGTGAATGTGAAGTTTCCTTTTGATAGCCTAATCAATTCCGTATCATTTTCCACACCATTTTTGTCACCAGTTTTGCTAGAAATTTCATATTTTAAGTCATCTGGAATATACAATGCTAATTTATTCTTTATTTGCTGCCTTGTTAAAATATCTATTAACATTTGACTATTTTCTTTACTTAAATATGTTGAATTGTATAAATGTCTCCATACCTTTGCAAGATCTAGTGCACATGTTATATTTTCAACTTCATTTTTTACTTTTCTCTCATCAGTGGTTTTTCTATTTAATACTGTATTTTTCAATCCCATTTCTTCTATGTTTTTATTTATTTTATCCATTCCTACTATATCTATTATTTTGTTTGCAGCAGTGTTATCGCTTTGAATTAACATTGCAACAAGTAATTCGAAGACAGTATATTCTCTTTCATTAAACTCATGAATTATTCCAGTTCCAAAGACCTTATCTTTTCCATCTATTCTAATTTTATCTAGAAAATCTATCTTTTTATCTTCTACTGCTTTTATTAATGATACAGCTATAGGCAACTTCATACAACCTGCTGCTACCATTTGAACGTTTTCATTGTACCCATAGATATATCCACTCTTCAAATCCTCAAAGAAAAATCCATATGTCCCAATTCTTGATTCTAAATATTTCTTTATTTCTTTCATAATACCCTCCAGCTTTCTTTCCTGTAATCTCTGCCTATTAAAATTATATCATATTGTCAGAAAATTTTGAAGTATCAAATAAAAGTTTATATAACTTTTATTTAGTTTTTATTCATTTTTAATATTAAAAATAGTGGTAGAGTTTAACTCTCTACCACTTATTTTCTACTTAATCGGCAAAAGAAATTCCTATTTTTTTCGCAATTTTTACTAATTCTCCATTTGGATCAACTAATTTTGATTTTTGTCCTATAACATTTTCTAAGCTATCACTAGATATTTTCCCATCTTTAAGACAAACCATATCACCAAATTTACCTTCATTAATTAGTTCTACTGCTCCAACTCCATATCTGGTTGATAAAATTCTATCATATGTTGACGTTATTCCACCTCTTTGAATATGTCCAAGAACTGTACATCTTATTTCTTTGTCTGGTAATACTTTTTCTAAATCACCTGCTAATTTATTTCCTATTCCTCCAAGTCTAATTGGATCTGGGCTATCTGCAACTATTTTAGCAACTACTACATCCCCGTCTTTTGGCTTTGCACCTTCCGCTACTACTACTATACTAAATCTTTTTCCTTCTGCTTCTCTTTCCTTAACCTTATCTGCGATTTTATTTATATCATAAGGGATTTCTGGCAATAATATAACATCTGCAGAACCTGCAATCCCAGATTCTAATGCTATCCAACCTGCACCTCTACCCATAACTTCACAAATCATTACTCTATGATGAGATTCTGCTGTAGTATGAAGTCTATCTAAAGCTTCTGTAGCTACATCTATAGCTGTATTAAATCCAAAAGTTACATCTGTTGACGCTAAATCATTATCAATGGTTTTTGGCACACCTATTACTTTAACACCTTTTCTTGCAAAATCTCTTGCTGATGTTAAAGTACCATCTCCTCCTATTACAACTAATACATCTACTCCTTCTTTTTTTAGGTTTTCTACACCTACATCTGATACATCTTTTTTTATCATAGATCCATTTTCTTCTACTAAATAATCAAATAAGTTGTCTTTATTTGAGCTATATAATATAGTTCCTCCCCTATGAAGAATACCTGATACACTTTCTAAAGTTAGAGGTACGAAATCATTATTATACAATCCTCTGTATCCAAACTTATAACCTATTACTTCCATTCCATAGTTTAATATTGCTGTTCGTGTTACCGCTCTTATAACTGCATTTAATCCTGGACAATCTCCACCACCTGTTAGTAACGCTATTTTCTTAATTTGTTGTGACATTTAAAATTCCCCCTACTCCTTCAGTAACTTTTAAATTGACTATACATTTAAAATTTTCTGTTAATTCATTTTAAAAAAATTTAACAACTTTAAATGTTGTTTATGCAATTGTTTTCAAAATGTTATTTACTCTCTTACTTAATGATAGCATAAAGATTTTATGCTGAAAAGTAGAATAATTATATTTTTAATAATTTTTTTCATTTTGGTAATTTTTATCTAATTATCTTTTAATTTATATAAAAATTATCAAAAGTCTTGATATAAGGTATGCATTACCTTATAATATGATTATATTTATTTTGAATGAGGGGGATTATTTATGCTTAACTTTAACGAAGAATTTTTAAAACTTGAAGAAGATAAAAATACTTTAAAAAAACTAAAAACAAAGCTTTCTAATATCGATTTAGAAATTACTAAAACAAACACATCATTAAAAGAATTGAAAAAGATATTATCTAAAGAAGAAAAGGATGTTTCTAATTTAGAATCATTTAGTTTAAGTTATATTTATTATAAAATTAAAGGTTCTCTAGATGAAAAATTGTCAGAGGAAAAGATTGAATTCTTACAAGCTCAAGCAAAATTTTTAGAATGTGAGGATTATTTAAATAGACTTGCATCAGATAAGAAAAAAATATTAAATAATATTTCTGAACTTGGAGATATAGATTTAAAACATGAAAATCTTTTAAATACATCTTCCCAGTATATTTTAAATTTAAATAATGAAAGTAGTAAAGAAATTTCTTTACTTTTAGACAAAATGAAATCTGCTTCTTTAAATCTAAAGGAAATTCAAGAAGCTATTTTTGAAGGGAATAAGCTTGTCCCTTATATAGATGAAGCTATTTCCCATTTAAATAGTGCTCAAAATTGGGGAATTTATGATATGCTAGGCGGAGATTTCTTAGCCACAATGGCTAAACGCTCTAAAATGGAAGATGCCTCAAAATCAATTAATGATATTAAAATTATGCTAAATAGATATAATACTGAACTCTCTGATCTAAGTGATGAAATTAGTATTTCATTAAATCTTAATAGCTTCGATGGAATAATGGATTATATTTTTGACAACTTTTTTACTGATTATTTTATTCAAGGTAAAATAAATTCTGCTTTAGATTCCACAAGAAATTTACAGTCTAAAGTAAATATGATTCAATCTAATTTAACAAATAAATCTAAAGATTATAGTAAAAAAATTGAGTATTTAAAAAATGCTTTGGAAATCGAAATAAAAAAATATTAAAAAATATCTTATAAATATAATAAATAGGACTAATAATTTAAAAAGATAATTATTAGTCCTACTTATTATATTGTTAAAGTTACTATTCCTGCAACAGATAATGCTAATAAAACAATACCTGCAATAATTCTATAAATAGCAAATATTCTCATTGGTTTCTTCTTTAGGTAGCTTACAAACATATCCATAACTATTAATGCCACTATAAATGCTACTATGAAGCCAACAATCAATGCAACTACATATGTAGAATTCATTATTGAAAAATCAAAATTAGATAAATCCATAATTGATGAGCCTACCATAGCTGGAATTGCTAAAAAGAATGAGAATTCTGCCGCTACTGGAGTTGAAAGGCCTGCAATCCATCCACCCATTATTGTTGATGCACTTCTTGACATTCCTGGCCACATTGCTAAAATTTGAAAAAGTCCAACCTTTAATGCTTGTATTGGAGTTAAATCAAAAACATCCATAGTTTGATAACTTCTTCTTTTTGAAGCCTTATTCCTGTATATATTCTCTATTATAATTAATAATATACCTCCAACTATGAATCCAACTACAACTGCTGACGGTTTAAATAAGCCTTTTATTTTATCGTATAAAGTTACTCCTACAATTAAAGCTGGAATGGATCCTATTATTACATTTATTCCAAACTTAAAACCTGAGTGCCCTTTTTTACCTAATGTAAATATATATGTAAAAAATTCAACTACAGCTTTCCAAAGTTTATTCCAATATAATACTACCACCGCCAATATTGCTCCTAGCTGAATAACTACTTCAAACATTTTGGCAAATTCTTCTGCTCCAACTGCTCCTGATCTAAATCCTATTAAACTTCCAACTAAGATCATATGTCCAGTGGATGAAACTGGTACAAATTCTGTAAGACCTTCTACTACAGCTATCACTATAGCCTTAATTATATAGATAAAATCTAAACTCATTCTTTTTCCTCCCTTTAAGACCTGTTTTATTTACAACAAATCCTATTATACCTTTATAATTCCAAGCTGTCTATTCATTATCTACTATTAAATCTTAAAATTATATTAAAGAAATCAAAAGATAAGTACAATTTTTAAATTCATTTGCTATTACCACTCTATTTCTATGCTACTTTCTATATTTTCACCATCCAAAGAAATTTCTATTGTATTAACTCCTTTTGATAATATTAAATCTGAATATTTTTTTACTTTTTTAAACTCTTTATTATTTTCTCTTATATAATATTCATCAACTATTTTTCCATTTTTAAAGGCTCCAACTATAAAGTTTTCTTCTTTATCTTGTTTAGGTTCCTCTTGCTCTTCTTGTTTTTTCATTAAAATAATATACGATTTTTCATCTTCTATATATGTAGTGTCAATAGGATTTCTATTCATTAACTCTTTATTTTGTGTAAATACTGTAGGTGGAATATAACTTCCTTTAAATTTAATATTTATATCATTCTCACTTTTAATATAAGTTATATAACTATTACTTTTTTTCATATCCGTGGTATTGTCTATGTTTATAGTGTATGTGTACAATACTTTTTTCAACATTGGTATATAATCACTTCTATTACTATTACCTGTATAATTTAAATTTCTTATATCTATATCTAAAAGTTCCATAGCACTACAAGGAAAACCCTTTTCATCAAAGTATCCTCTATCTATAAAATCTATCATTATCCACTTATTATCTTCTTTACTCCAATATTCAACTACATAATAGGCCTTTTGTTTATTAAAATTTGTATCTGTTCTCTTAAATACTCCAAGTCTTGCAGTATATCCAACACTTTCAAGGAAATCTCTATATATTATTCCAAGATCTCTAGCTGATGCTTTTTTGAGTCGCCTTTTTCTTTTAATATATCATATCCATTTATTCCTTGAGAACTGGAAATATCATCAAATGTTATAATTTCATTTAAGATCTCCGATACCTTAATGGCTTTTTTAATTTATCTTTTTCTCCATCTAACTTCTCTTCTATGCTATACATTTGTTTTAATATTTTTATTTTTTCATCATCTTCATCTCCATAAAAAATATAATATTATTTTCGTTATATATATTATCCCATTTTTTTATAATAATTTCACTTTTATTATTTATCTTAAAAATAAATATAATTCCTAAGGCAATTATTAATCCTACAACAATCAATCGAATAAAGCTTTTAGATTTTTTCAAATAAATCCCTCCATAAATTAGTTATTAATATAATACTATCAGAAAATACACCACTTTTCTATAAAAAAGTGGATATATCTAAATTTGCTTATGACCTGACTTTTTTCCAATTCACCACAAATTTACATATATTAACTCAAAAACTGAAAGAATGAATTTATAAAAGTTTACCATATAAACTACTTTTTATAAATTTTTAATAGAAAAAAGTGCCCTTAGGCACTTTTTAGTAAACTAACTTTATTCCTGATAATTTAAAGTCCTGTGAACTATCTTTTAAGAATTGTTCATAAATTTCTTTTGATTTATTATAATTTCCTACAATGGTATTTTTAGTTGCTTCATCCATAGTTGTAGAAATTTCCTCATAAGCCGCCTTTATATTTTCATATCCTCTTGCTATGTCTTTTTCTACCATTAAATAGTACCATCCAGCATTATTTAGGGAAATTACATCTTTCTCATTCATTGCATAAGCTTCACGTATTAAGTTGATTCCTTCTTCATTATTTCCTTGGGTTAAATATACAGCTCCTAAAGTTCTATAATATTCCTGATTATCTTTTTCTATCTTTATAGCTTCTTTCAAATTTAATGCTGCATCATCCCATTTTTCATCAATTATATCTAGCCTAGCCAATTTGTAATATAATTTACTATTATCTACTTTTATATTTAATGCTAATGAATAATAATCTCTTGCTTTTTCATTGTTTGACTCATAATTAGAATAATAATTAGCTATTCTCATTATTGTTTCATAATTATAAGGCTCTTTTTGCATTGCTGTCCTAAAATACGCTTCAGTTGGTTTAATATTTCCCTTTTTTAATAATATATCTGTAATCAAACTTCCATAACTGTTAGGGTAATTATTATTTTTAACTATACTCTTTTTAGCTAGATTAAAGGCTTCATCATATTTCTCATTGTAAAAAGATCTTAATGAAGATAAATAATACTCTATATATGAATCTTTTTTCTCATTACTTGCTTTTCTTACAGCATCATCTAAATAATCTTCTGCCTCTGATTTTCTATTAGAGTTTTTGCATATTTCAAAATTTATATAATCTGTTGATATTCCATTTATATTTTCATCTTCTAATTTTATAATTAATTCTTCAGCTTTTCCTATATTCTCTTTAGAAATAGAATATGCTTTTGCTAACATCATTTTATATGCTGCTTCTTCTGGATTTGCTTCTATTTTTTTCTCTATAGATTTAATTAACATATCTTTATCAAATGAATACATATCGTCTATAACATCATATATTTTCATTTCATTTCTATCTAAATTCCATGCATCTTTTAATAATTCTAATCCATTTTCCCATCTATTTATTAGCATATTCATATTAGACAAAATACATATATCATAAGAAGAATTTTTATCCAAAGGATAATTTTCTGTTAATCCTTCTGCTTTGTATATATGATTATTAGCTATATAAGCTGAAAATAAAGTTTTTAATATATCTTTATTAGAACCATAGTCATTTATGTATTTCTCTCCAAATGAAATAGCTTCATCATATTCTTTATTCATAATAAAAGTAAATAGCATTGAATTAATTAGTTCTATATCTTTATCCCTATACTTATCAAAGCCCTCTTCTTTTATTATTCTATCTCTCTTTATAATTGATTCCTTTAGAAGAGAACTTGATTTCTTAACATCCCCTTTTAAGGAATATATATCAGCAGCCTTAACTGTCCATATTGGCCAATTATCATCTTTTTGCATTTTATTATATTCTTCTATTGCTTCATCATATTTATTTTCATAATATAGATATTCAGCTCTATTTTGGGTTATGTCAACTTCTTCAACTGTGGTAAATCCTTTTATACATAGTATCATAATAAGTGTTATGATACATGAGCCCCCTATAATGACAATAGGTTCTACATACTTATTCTTTTTATTAGCTTTTCTATATTTATCTATTAAATTAGCACTTGTCCTATTAATTACTTTGCTAAGTTTTCTAAAAAACGATTTCAGATACTTTTTTGTAGTAGAAAAAAGTTTTTTTATTTCATTCATGACTCTCTCCACCTTTTCATTTAATCTACATAATTATAAGCTAATATACATTTTAGCAGATTTTTTTAATATTTACAATTGAAATATTTACAAAAATTCCCCATTAACTAACTTTTTTTTAAGTAAATTAAATAAAAATGTAAAAATTTAGTGCTAACAACATATTAAAATTAAATTTAAAAAGCTAATAATATATACTACTATTAGCTTTTTAAAATCAACATTAATTAATATTCTTTAATTTTTCTTCTAATCTCGAAACAACTTTATACATAACAAAGGCTATTATAGAAAGAATTACTATACTCATCATAACCATATCTAACTGTGAAATTTGACCACCATATACTATTAAGAATCCTAAGCCTTCTCTTGCAACTAAAAATTCACCCATAATTACACCTACCCAGGATAATCCAACATTTATTTTAAGTGCAGAAATTAAAACCTGGATATTAGCTGGAAATACAAGATATTTTAATGTTTGAAATTTTGTTGCTTGAAGTGTTTGCATAAGCTTTAGTTTTCCCTTATCAACTTCATTAAATCCAGTTAAAACTGTTATTATTGTTGTTACTATTGAAATAAGAAGCGCTATTACTATTATAGCTGTCATCCCATTACCCACCCAAAATATTACAATTGGTGCAAGTGCAACCTTTGGCAATGCATTTAGCACTACTAAGTATGGATCTAAAACTTTTGATGTAAAAGGGGATGACCATAATATAATAGCTATAAAGGCTCCAAGTAATGTTCCTAACATAAAACCTAATACAGTTTCATAACAGGTTACTAATATATGCTTTAAAAGTGTTCCTTCTTTTACAAAAGATAAAAATGAATTAATTATTCTAGTAGGGCTCGATGTTAAAAAAGGATCTATCCACTTTAATCTTGCTGCAACTTCCCATAAAGCAATGAATACTACTAATATGGCTATTCTAAATATAGCTACTTTTATTCTATCTCTTTTTATTTTTTTTATATAATTTTCATGTTCTTTACTCATTTACTGCATCAAGCTCCTTCCATAATAAATTAAAGTACTCGTTAAACTCTGGCTCTTTTCTCCTTTGAAATGGAGTTGCTTCAGTATTCTTAAAGTTTATCTTCACATCTAATTTTAAGTTTGCTGGCCTTTTAGTAAGGATTATTATTCTATTTGAAATTGCTATCGCTTCTCCTAAATCATGTGTAACCATAATTGCTGTTTTTCCTTCTCTTTTTATTATGCTTTTCACATCATCACAAACTTTAAGTCTTGTCTGATAGTCTAAAGCTGAAAAAGGCTCATCTAAAAGAAGTACATCTGGATTTAGCGCAAGAGTTCTAATAAGAGCAACCCTTTGCCTCATTCCTCCGGAAAGCTCTGTTGGTTTATGGTCTTTAAACTTTGATAACTGATAATTTTCTAACAACCTATCTGCTCTATCTATATTTTCTTTGCTATCTAAGCCTTTAATCTTTAACCCTAATAATACATTGCTTCTTACTGAAAGCCATTCAAATAAATAATCTTTTTGAAACATGTATCCCATTTTATCTAATCTATTTTTTATATCTTTATCTGTATATAATACATCCCCTTCAGATGGTTTTAAAAGTCCACTAATAATATTTAAAAGTGTTGATTTTCCACATCCTGATGGACCTATTATACTAACAAATTCTCCTTTTTCTATTGAAAAATTTAAATTTTCTATTGCTTTTGTCTCATCTTTTAAAGAATGATACGTTAAACTCACATTTGATATATTTATTAAACTCAAATCTGTGCCCCCTTTCTAATTTATGTAAATCTTGATAGAAAGAAGTTTATTGGGGCTGTCAGAAAGACAGCTCCATTAAAAATTTATTTAGATTTTACGGCTTCTTCTGCAAAAGTATTATTAACAATCTTCTCAAATTCAGGTCTGTCTTGTAACAAACTACTATCATAACCTTCTATTACATCCATTAATCTATTTAAATCTTCTTCTGCAATTGATGGATTAGTTGCTATTGCATTTATTTTTCTATAATTTTTAACAACTGAGACTATTATCTCTTTATCAGTCCCAGGGAAAAATGAAATTATTGAATTAGCTACTTCTTCATCACTATGTGTTTCAACCCACTTTTGTCCTTTATATATTGCATTAGTAAATTTTTGTACTATTTCAGGGTTCTTGTCCATATAAGATTTAGTTGTATAAAAACAAGTATATGGTAAATCTCCAACGGCTTCTCCAATTGAAGCTATTATTTTTCCACTACCTTCTTTTTCAAGCATAGAAGCTGTTGGTTCAAATAAATTAACATATTCTCCAACTCCTGACTTAAAGGCTCCAGCTGTTGCTGTGAAGTCGATATTAGTTACTAATGATACATCCTTTCTAGGGTCTAATCCGTGATTTCTTAACACATACTCAAAAGCCATTTGTGGCATTCCACCTGGTCTCGCCCCTATTATTTCAACCCCTTTTAGATCTTCCCATTTGAAATTTGGATTTTCTTCTCTACCAACTAAAAATGATCCATCTGTTTTGGTTAGTTGTGCAAATAATACTGGATAATCTTCTCTTCCTTGATTGTGTATATATATAGCTTGCTCAGGACCAGAGAAACCTATATCCACATTTTTACTTAAAAGTTGCTGCATTGTTTTGTCTGCGCCTTGACCTGTTGATAAGTCTATCTCTATTCCTTCTTCTTCAAATAGCCCTTCATTTATGGCTACATACATAGGTGCATAAAAAACTGAACGAACTACTTCATTTAACCTAACTTTAGTTAATTCTTTTTTAGGAATTTCATTGTTTTTTCCACATGATATAAAGCTAAAGCTTGTAATTCCTATTAAGGCTACTAATGATACTATTTTTATTAATTTATTTTTCATTTAAACCTCCTTATTTTTTTAATCTCTACTATGATTTATAATATGACACCACAACATATTTTGTTAAAAAATAAGATTTTTTAATTTAAATTATCAATATTATGCACTTTTCAAAGAATTAAACACTGAAAATCCTTCTTGTAAATTTCATTATTCCATTTACATCTTTATTTAATAGTGATAAATTATTAGTTGAATAGTTTAAGGAGGTTTGAAAATGAAAATTTTTAGGGAAGCTCTAATAATTTTGGGCATTTACTTACTTGGAGAACTTATTTCAAAAGGACTTTCTTTACCTATACCAGGAAATATATTGGGTATGATTATATTATTAATTTTATTATGCTGTAATATTGTAAAAGTCGAAAAAGTTGAAACCGTGTCTAATTTTTTCTTAGATCATCTAGCTTTTTTCTTTGTTCCTGCGGGGGTAGGTTTACTAACATCTTTTGATTCGATTAAGGATAGCTTAATACTAATAATACTTCTTTGCATTATTACTACATCTATAGTTATCGTAGTCACTGGATTAACAGTTCAAATTGTTATGAATCTTCAAAAAAAGAAAAACTAATAAGGAGTATGAATCAAAGTAATGAGTATTTTAACTGGAAATATTTTATTCGGAATAGTAATTTCACTAATATCATTTGAAGTTGGACTTTTTATTTATAAAAAAACTAAATTCCCATTATTTAACCCTTTACTGATTTCTATTATATTAATAATTGGATTTCTGATATTATTTAAAGTGGATTTTGATGTTTATAATAAAGGAGGACAATTTATAAATATGTTTTTAGGTCCTGCAACTGTTGTTTTGGCTGTTCCCTTATATAAGCAGTTACAATTATTAAAACAACATTTAATCCCAATATTTATAGGTATTCTATTAGGTAGTAGTGTGGGCATATTTTCTGTAGTATTCTTTGGATATATATTTAAACTGGATAAGCTTATAACTATATCTTTACTTTCTAAATCTGTTACCACACCTATAGGAATTGAAATTACAAATCAACTTGGTGGATTAGCTCCTGTAACAGTGCTTTCTATAATCTTATCTGGAATAATTGGTGCTATAATCGGACCTATTTTATGTAAATTATTTAAAATTAATGAGAGAGTTGCAATTGGAATTTCATTAGGAACTGCTGCACATGCAGTAGGAACAACAAAAGCATTAGAACTTGGTGAAACAGAAGGTGCTATGAGTTCTCTATCTATTGGAATAGCTGGAATAATGACAGTTTTTCTAGCACCTGCATTTTATATAATATTATCAATATTTCTTAAGTAACATTAATAAAGCTCAAAGATTATAAAATATTTATATAATCTTTGAGCTTATATATTTTTATTGATTTTTAATTTTTAGTAATTTGGTGTTTAAAAAACTTATATTAGGATTATTTAAAACCTTTGTAGTATTTTTTCTAGTATAAGCTTCTAACTTAATCATAAATTCTTTAGGCTCTATTTCCTTATCATTTACCATCTTTAATCCTTTTTCCCATGATGCTGTTAAAGATGGATTGAGAAGTGATGGTATAGATACATTTATAACTTCATAAATCATTTCTCCAAGCTCAGTTGGGGTTATAATTTGAGTTTTGTTGTTAGATTGTATATATTGTATATTTATTAATTTTTTAAGTATTTCTGCTCTGGTAGCTGAAGTTCCTATTCCAGCTCCTTTTATATGTTCACGTAATTCTTCATCTTCTATTAACTTTCCCGCATTTTCCATAGCTATTATCATAGATCCAGTTGTATATCTCTTTGGAGGTGATGTTTCACCCTCTTTTATTTCTAATTCATTTATATTTAACTTAGTACCTTTGCGTAAGTTTTCCGGAAAAGATTCTTGTTCTTCATCTTTTTCATTTCCAAGTACAATTAAATATCCTTTATCTATACATATTTTTTTATTTAATATAAAGCTTTCACTCCCCACTAAAATGACAATAGACATCTTACTATATTGAGCTGGTGGATAAAATATAGATAAAAATCTTCTAAGTATAATATAATAAACTTTCTTATCTAAACTAGGCAATTTACTTAAAGTATCTTTTCCTTCTCCTGTTGGTATAATGGCATAGTGATCAGTAATTTTACTATCATCTACATACTTGCTTTTCATTATAGATTTTGAATAATCTTTTTCCAATATTTCAGATGTAACATTAATTAACTCATCTCCTATTGGCATATTTCTAAGTTTTATTATATTGCTTTTTATTCCTTTAGCTACAGCTGTAGATAATACTCTAGCATCTGTTCTTGGATATGTGACCATCTTTTTCTCATATAACCCCTGAACTATTTTTAAAGTTTCATCTGGACTTATTTTGAACCTTTTGGTACATTCATTTTGAAGTTCTGCTAAATTATATAAAAGAGGTGCATTCTTCTTTTCTTTTGTTTTCTTAACCTCATTTACTACTCCAAACCCTATCTCTCTTAAATCTTTAATTAATATTTCAGCATCTTCTTTATTTTTAAATCCCACCTCATTATACAACTTTGGAGATTCAAAATATTTAGATCCTTCTATAGATTTCCAATCACCTTTTATAATAACTTCATCATTATCCTTTATAAATTCTCCAGATATTTTATAAAAAGATGTTTTATTGAAACTCCTTATTTCTCTTTCTCTCTCAACAACCATTCCAAGAACACAAGTCATTACTCTTCCAACTGCTACTACTACATTTTTGTCTTTTTTTAAGGCATTAGCAACTGTTTTTCCATACATAAGAGTTAATAATCTAGAGAAGTTTATACCAAATATATAATCCTCTTTAGCTCTTAAATATGCAGAATGAGCTAAAGAATCATAATCTGATAATAATTTCGCCTCTCTTATTCCTCTTCTTATTTCTTCTTCCGTCTGAGAGTCAATCCAAACTCTCTTTTTTATTTTATTAGGCTTTCCTGCCATATCATCTACTAATCTATAAATATATTCTCCTTCTCTTCCTGAGTCAGTACATACATATATACAATCAACATCTTTTCTATTCATTAAACTGTTAACTATATTAAATTGGTTTGCAGCTGAAGAAATAACTTCATATTTATATTCATTAGGTAAGAAGGGTAAATCTTTCAGATTCCAAAACTTTAATTTTTCGTCATAAGCTTCTGGATAACTCATTGTAACCATATGTCCTACACACCATGTAAAAATACTTTTTTCTCCCTCTATATATCCATTACTTCTTATCCCCTTAACATTGAGTAGCTTTACAAAATCCATAGCTACTGATGGTTTTTCTGCTATAAATAAAGTTTTCCCCATAAAAACTTCCTTTCTAAATGAAATAAACCTTCAAAAGAAGGCTTATTTATATTATACTACATATTAACTTACATTTCATTAAGTAACCAAATAAAATAATTTAAAACTCCTGCAAAGATAAGCCATAGCATATAGGGAGCTATTAAAAATGCAGATATTTTATCTGCTTTAATAAATTTAATAAATGTTATACTTACTAAAACAAACAATATTATAATCCAAAAAAATGAAATTGCGTATAGCTTAAATGTAAAAAATATAAAGCTCCACATTAAATTAAATATTAATTGAACTAGATAAAAAAAGTACGCTCCATTGTCATTTATACCTTCTTTATTTTTCATATATATTCTATATGCAGCTATTCCCATTAATACATATAGTATATTCCATACTATTGGAAAAATAATAGCTGGAGGACTAAAAAATGGTTTTTTTAAAGCCTCATATGTAGAAACAGTATTTTTATTAATATATCCTACAATAAATCCCATTCCTACTGGAATTAATATATTAATTATTAAAGGTATCAATTTAAAATTACCATTAACCTTAAATATATTTAAACCAATATCTTTTTTATTTTTCATTTTTTTAGATTTTTTAATTTTCTTTTCCTTAGATTTTTTATTTGTTTTTTTTTCCTTATTTCTCATTTATGCACCTCTATAAAATATTCATTATTATATATGCATAGACAAGTGTTTTTATGTAATTAAAAATATATATCTGAAAACTCTATATCTATTTTCTCTTTTAGTTCATTAATCTCTATATTATTATTTAAAGATATAACTTCGCCTTTAAGCTCACTATCGTATGGGAATGATATCTTGAAAATATTCCCGTACTTTATTCCTGCATCTATTTTTATTTCTCCATCATGTAATTCAACTAACCCTCTAGTTAAAAATAATCCTAAACCACTACCTTCTGATGGTCTATTTAAAGATGTATTTATTTTAGTAAATTTATCGAATATTACTATTCTTTTATCTACTGGAATTGCTTCTGCGTCATTTATTACTTCTATTATTATTTCATTATTCTCAATCTTCACCATTACATAAATATTACCCTTGTATTTTCCATACTTTAAGGAATTTGATAATATATTCAACATTATTCTTTCTATGTAACTTTTATCGCAGTAAAAATATATTTCTTCATATTGTGGATCAAAAATCAATTTTGTTTCTCTAAGTTTCATATAAAAGTCACATGATAAAACAACATTTTCTATTATATCTACAATATTATAAACACTTTTTTCTATATCTAAAAATCCTTCTGAAAGTTTATTACTATCTATAAAATTATTCACAGTTCTAATTAACCTTAGGCAATTTTGTTTTATTATATTATTGTTCTTATTTATTTTATTTACTTCATCACTTTTTAAATATATATCATTTAGCTGAAGCGCTGAATATATAACATTTATTGGAGTTCTTAATTCATGAGAAATATTTGAATAAAACTCGTCCTTAATATTTTCATCATTTATCCTTTTTTCAAGTTTAACTATTTCTTCCCTTTGCTTTATTATTTCAGTTATATCATTAAATACTAGAATTTTTTTATTATCATTAATTTTTACAAGATCAATTTCTAAATTTCTATTTTCTCCATATTCATTTCTTGTATCTACTTCTATAGTAAAATCATTAATATCATAATTATCTGGATATTCTTCTCCAGTAATCTTGCTTAATATTTTATTTAATTTTAGCTTATTGGAATCATATATTATTTCGTTTACCATATTATAATCTGTTTCCTTATAATCATTGGAGTACACCATAATATCATTTTCAAAAAGTAATAATCCATCTGACAATGCCTTAACAACATCATAATATTTTTTTTCACTTTTTTCTAAGAGTAGATTTAATTCTTTTAACTGTTTTTCTCTTCTCTTAAGACTTTTATTTAAATTGGTTTTAACCTTTTTAGCTCTATTTAAACTTTCATAAGCTCCTTCATAGACACTAGATATCAATATCTCTTCTATTTTGGCATAAACTAAAAAATATGATATTGGCTTAGCTATCCATATAAGAAATGTAAGTTCTATATTTAATATAGCTTCTAAAACAACAAATATATTATTTAACACTATAATTAACGTTACATCTACAATCCATTTATAGTTTTTATCAACTTTATTTTTCTTATAATAATATAATAAAAAGCCAAATAATATTGCTAATATCCCTTGATTCGCAATAATTGCTGAATAAGCATTATATACATCTGTTATGGAAGATATACTACTATACTCAGCTTGTACAAAAGCGAATATAATTGGAGTAATCGTAATAAATACAATATTTTGTACCTTAGGTGAATATCCTTTTTTAAATAATACAATGCTAGATATCATGTTTAAAACTTCTAAATATGTTATAAGTTGAAAAAGTGATAAAGAGCCAAGTATACTATTTATTGAAAAGATATATTCTAAATCTATAAACCTTACTATAGCTATATAGAAGTATCCTATTCCTACATATTTTAGTATTTTTAACTGCTTATTATTAACACCAACTATACTCATTATAAAAATCAAAATTGAAATAGAAAAATTTAACATTTTTATTATAAATATAAACTCATCTGTCATTTTAAAAACTAGATCAATAAAGGTCAATCCTATAAGCGTACCGATAAATACTCTTGACATTAAACACTTATGTTTATAATTAATTTTTTCATTTAACATTTATTTCTCAATCATCCTTTACCTATACAACTTAATAGTAAAAATAGTTCCTTGTCCTATATTACTATTTATTTTTATATCTCCATTTTGAGCTTTTACTAAATTATAAACTACAAAAAGCCCAACACCAAAACCAGTTGAATTACTTTCCCTTGTTCTATTTTCCATTTCATATTTGTTAAAAGCCTTTTTTATAAATTCTTCACTCATCCCTATTCCATTATCACCTATATCTATCAATACATAACTATTAGTACTTTTTATATTTATAAATATAGTTCCCTTTTCCTTAGTAAACTTTAATGAGTTTGATACTAAATTTAATATTATTCGTTGCATCATCTCTTTATCAAAATATACGAATTCCTCTTCTTCTTCTGTATCAAATACAATATCTAATCCACTATTTTTATATAGGTAGATAACGAATTTAAATAATCTTCAATAAATTCTACTATATTATCTAAACCTAAATTTGCTTCTAAATTCTCTGAATCTATTTTACTCATATCAATAAGATTATTAGTAAACTTTGTTAAAATAAAGCAATTTTGCTTACTTAATTCATTGTACATACTCAATTTTTCAATATCATCATTTTGTATTAAAACTTTTTCAAGTTGTATTGCAGAATATATTACATTTATTGGTATCTTAAGATCATGAGAGATATTTGACAAAAAGTTTCTTTTTATTTCTTCTCTCATTTTTATACTTTCTAACTCTTCTTTCATATTAGACAATTTAATTTCTTCTGTTAAATCTTTTAATAGTAATATAAATTCTGATTTTTCAGTGTTTACAGAAAAAATTCTTACTTCTAATTTCTTATTATCTTTATTTATTGTAGTAGAAACTGGTCTGTTATTAATATCTGATATAATATCTCTAATGTCACATTTAAAATCAATATAATTATCTATTCTTCTATTTACT
>NZ_ASRV01000191.1 GCF_000401215.1 Clostridium sartagoforme AAU1
TCTATAATGATATTAAAATTATTTTTTTATGGCGAGAAACCTTAATATGACTTTAAGGATTAATGGCATTATTCCCATTAAATACTCCTTTAATATTATGATATAACAGTAGTATAATTAATTAATGATAATATGTATTCTTAGGAGGGGAATGGCCTTGTACACTGAAAATTTATTACAGCTAGATTGTGGATATATAGGTAATTATATTACAAAATTTGATGAAGATAAAATATCTTCAAGTTTTTACTTAAAAGAAAGTAATGAACATTTAAATTATATTTTAGATAAGGGAATCCTTGAAATGAAAGCAACTACAATTACAGTTGGTGGACAACCCGTGATTATATTGCTTTTTAAATTTGCAGGAAATGATAAGTTTATCTATGGACGTATATATAATAAATCAATTGATTCAGACAAAGAACATCTTCAAATGTTAATGTTTCAAAGTAATTTACCTATATGTTTTATGAATTCTGAAAACAAAGTTACTACAACTATACTAGTTGAAAATGATTTTAAAAATCCAATTAAGGAATATATTTTAAGAAAAAGAATTAAATATAGCCCTTCCTATGATTTTGAGATGAATAAGTATAAATTAAAAGATTTATGGATGGAGGCATAAGGAGAAGTGGCAAAAGCCACTTCTTTTTGTTATAATTAAAGATAGTGTATAAATTGCTAAGCAGTTTATACCCATTATTAATTAAGGTGAGAATTATGATTAAACAAGTTTTATTAGAAAAATTTAATAAAGATACCTGTGGTAAAAATGATTTAGGTGGTAAAAGAATTTTAGAAAATGATTTGATTTCAAATTTTGATATAAAGCATGATGAAGAGTTAATTTATATAAATTCTAAAATAATATCTGAAAATTATTTTAGTGAATATATCAATAAATTAGAAATAGATATAAATACTAAAAATATAATATCTACCTTTTGTACATGTGATGATTTTGAAAGAAATGAACTTCGTAAAAATAATTATTGCTGTAAGCATTTATTTGCAAGTTTTTACAAGTTTTTAAATAGAATTAGATGATAATGAAGAACTTAAATCTAAATTTAATAAATCTATTTTAAGTAAGAATATATTTAAAAATCAAAAAGATAATATACTAGATTTACTTCTAGAAGAAGACAATAAAGAAGAAATAAAAATAGAAGTTTATATAAATAAACAAGGTATAAAAAATAAATTAGCAGCGGAATTTAAAATAGGCTTGAAGGGATTATCTTCAAACAAATTATATGTTGTTAAAGATATAAATCAGCTTTTAACTTCCTACTACAATAAAATACCAGTTAAATATGGTAAGGACTTCAGCTTTGATCCAAGATATCAAAGGTTAAGTATAAAGGAAAAGAAAATAATAGATTTTCTTGAAAAGGTAAAAGATATCGAATCAACTTCATCTGGATTTATGAAAAGACAAGATAAATATATAGATGGAAAAATGTTGATAATTCCGGATTTCTTAATAAGAGAATTTTTTAATATAATTTCAAAAAATAGAGTTTATTTAAATGAAGGCTTTTTCTATAAGCCAGTAGAAACTGAAGTTATTTTTGATAAACCTAATATTAAAATTTCTTTAAAGGGGTTAGAGAAAGAATATATATTAAGTTTAGAGGATGGAATTCCTGAGAAAATTGATAAAAAGGGTACAGTATTTTTATATGCAAGCAGTATTTATCTACCAAGTTTTGAGTATTGTTATGATATATCTTCATATTTAAATATATTTAATAATACAAAATCCATTTCAATAGATAAGAATCAAGAAATAAGAATTTTATATAAACTATTACCTAAGCTCTACACGCTGTCTGATTATATAAGTATTAATAAATCTATAAAAAATAAAATTGTAAAAGAAAATGTTGAGTTTAGATTCTATTTTGATAAAGTAAATAAAGATATAACATTAACCTTAAAGGTTAAATATGGAGAACATGAATTTAATATTTTTCATGAGTACACAAATAAAATTATTTATAGAGATTTAAATAAAGAAGGAGAAGTAATATCATTTTTAAGATCTCTTGGATTTGAAGCTTCAGGAGATAAACTTTATTTATTACTTGGAGATGATTACTTATTTAAATTTTTTAAATATGATATAGATAAACTTCAAGATATAGGAGAAGTTTTTTATTCACAAAACTTTAAAATAATAAAAAATATTAATAATAAAAATATTATAGGCCAAATTAAAAGCGGTAAATTTGATTATTTTGAATTAAAATTTAAAATTGATGATATACCAGAAACTGAAGTTAAAGATATAATATTAGCTCTTCGAGACAATCTTAAATATTTCAAGCTTAAAAATGGCGAGTTCTTAGATTTAGAAGAAATAGAATTAAAGAATTTTATAAAATTATTAGATGTACTATCCTTAGAAAATGAAATAGATGGTGATAGTATATTGTTTAGTAAAAATAAAGGATTATATCTAGATAGTTTTATTAAAGATAATAATATTAGATATATAAAGGGGAAAAAAGAATTATCGCAGATTCAAAAGAAGATAAAAGATATAAATAAGTTAACATTTAAAGAGCCCCTGCAATTATCTGCTGAACTTAGACCTTATCAAAAAGAAGGTTATAATTGGCTTAAAACTATGGATTATCTGGGCTTTGGTGGAATTTTAGGTGATGAGATGGGACTTGGGAAAACAATTCAAGCAATAACTTTTATATTATCAAGTTTGCCATCAAAAACATTAATTGTCGCACCAACATCATTAATTTATAATTGGAGCAGTGAGATAGAAAAATTTGCTCCAACTATTAGGTATGCTGTTGTAAATGGATCTAAAGATGAAAGATGTAATATAATAAATACTATTGAAAAATACGATGTTATAATTACTACTTATAATTTAGTTAAAAGAGATTTAGAAGAGTACGAAAAGATTCAATTTGATTATTGTTTTATAGATGAAGCACAATATATAAAAAATAGTACTTCTCAAAATTCATTAGCTGTAAAGAAAATAAAATCATATAGAAAATTTGCATTAACAGGAACACCTTTAGAAAACTCACTAATGGAATTATGGTCAATTTTTGATTTTATAATGCCTGGATATTTATTTGATGAAAAAAGGTTTAGTGTAAGATACCATAAGAAGTTAAATGAATCAGAAGAAGTTTTAGAAGAATTAAATAAACTTATTAAACCTTTTATTTTAAGAAGATATAAAAAGGATGTAATAAAAGAATTACCTCTTAAAATAGAAAAAAAACTAGTTGTTTCAATGTCTGAAGATCAAGAAAAGGTGTACTCTATTTATGCAGATCATGCTAAGAGCTTAATTGAAAAGAAAGTTAAAGATGATGATTTAAAAACAAGTAAAATAGAAATTTTGTCATACATAACTAAACTTAGGCAATTATGTCTTGATCCTTCAGTGTTAATAAATGACTATATTGGAACTAGTGGCAAAGTAGAAGCATTAATTGAAATTCTTCAACAAGGTATAGAAGAAGGCCATAAAATATTAGTATTTTCACAATTTACTTCAGTCTTAAAGAATATTACAAATAAATTGAAAACAGAAAATATTTTATATAGTTATTTAGATGGATCTATACCTTCTGAAAAAAGGTTAGAACTTGTAAATGAATTTAATGAAGGAAAGAATTCTGTATTTTTAATAAGCTTAAAAGCAGGAGGAACTGGACTTAATTTAACATCAGCAGATATAGTAATACATTTTGATCCTTGGTGGAATCCCGCTGTTGAAGATCAAGCTACAGATAGAGCTCATAGATTTGGTCAAACTAATATAGTAGAAGTGATTAAGCTTATAGCTAAAAATTCAATTGAAGAAAAAATAGTAAATCTTCAAGACGAAAAAAGAAAACTAATTGAGAAGATACTTAACAATGAAAATGATATATCAAGCATAAATACACTAAGCGAAGAAGATATACTTGGGCTATTTTCAATTGGAAATTAATATCATATAATTATAAATAATAATGTTAAATTAACATTTATATTTCGTTAGAAAGGGTGAACTTAATGAGTGTTTTAAACTCTTACTTTTAAAATTATATAATTTAAGGAGAAAGAGTATGATAAAAAAATTAAATATAAATAAATTAGAAGAAGTAATGGAAATTTGGTTAGAAACAAATATAGATTCTCATGATTTTATAGAGAAAAAATATTGGATCCAAAATTATGATTTGGTTAAGGAGTTACTTAAAGAAGCTGATGTTTATATATTTGAGGAAAATAATATTATCAAAGGCTTTGTAGGTATAGTTGAAAATAATTATATAGGTGGAATTTTTGTAAAAAGGAATTACCAAAGAGAAGGAATAGGAAAAAAATTAATAGATTTTTGTAAAAATAAATATTCTTATTTAACTTTGCATGTATTTAAAAAAAATCACAAGGCAATAAATTTCTATAATAAAATGATTTTATGATTTTAGATGAACTTATTAATGAGGATACAAAGGAATCAGAATATTTAATGACTTTTAGAAAGAAATAATTTAAGATTAAAATACCACAGTTTTATCTTTGAAATTGTGGTATTTATATATGTATGTAATAATGGACTTATTAAATAGAATATTTCTTTTTTGATTGAATTGATATTAATTTTCTTTTTATATCAACCTTTTAAAGATATTATTAAAGGGAATAGTGAATTAAAATTTGAGCTAACTTTAAATTTAAATATATTTGTATATTTAGTAGCTATTATTATTTTTCTGTTTATACATGAACTTATTCATGCTATATATGTACCAAATATGCTAAAATCAACTAAGACATATTGGGGATTCAATGGTATTAAGTATTTTTGGAATATTAAATGGATTTATTTGTTTATTATGTTTATTGAATGCAGGTGGATCTTGTGTTGATTTATTAAATATTATTTTAATTAGTTTTCAGGTTCCTAATGGTGGTTATGTCATTAGCAATGGTCATAATACATACTATAAACATTAATATTAAAAAGCAGTCTTCAATTATAAAATTGGAGGCTGCTTTTAGTTGTAGATAATTTTATTAGTTCACGAATATTGAATTCTGGTTATTAGCTATTACTTGATACATACTACTCACTTGTTACTTATTCCAAATTTATAGTATAATAGTAATAAAATCTTTTGTTTATAAAGATTTTAAGTTTATGTTTGCGAGGTATTAAAAATATGTTAACTCCAATGATGAGACAATATTTTGAAATAAAAGAGAATTATAAAGATTGTATATTATTTTTTAGATTAGGTGACTTTTATGAGATGTTCTTTGAAGATGCTAAAACCGCTTCAAGGGAACTTGAACTTGTTTTAACCGGAAGAGATTGTGGTCTTGAAGAAAGAGCTCCTATGTGTGGAATTCCGTTTCATGCAGCCCCTTCTTATATTGCAAGACTTGTTAATAAAGGATATAAAGTAGCTATCGGAGAACAAGTTGAAGATGTTTCAGTTGCTAAAGGTATAGTAAAAAGGGATGTTATTAAAGTTATAACTCCTGGTACATATATAGAAAACAGCGAAGATAGTGAATATAAGAATACATATTTAATGTGTATAGTTGAAAATGGTGGTTATTACGGGTTAGCCTCTTCTGATATATCTACTGGCGAATTTAAAGTAACGAGTACTGCCGCAATAAAGGCAAGTTTATTAGATGAAATAACTAAGATATCTCCAAAAGAAATAATTGTAGATATTAATATAAGTGATGAATTATTATCAGAAATTACTTCTATTACTTCAGCGCTAATTACTAAGAGAGATTTAAGTAAGAGTATTTGTACAGATGAAGAACTTATTAAACAATTTTCTGAAGTATGTATAACTAGCTTAAATGATTTATCTAAGACTGTATCTAAAGCTTTATTAAAATATATATATGATACTCAGAAGATGACTTTAACTAATATAAATCTTTTAGAATATTATGACATAATTAATTATATGACTATAGATGGTAACTCAAGAAGAAACTTAGAACTTACTGAAAGCTTAAAAGAGAAATCTAAAAAAGGAAGCTTAATTTGGGTATTAGACAAAACTTCTACTTCTATGGGAGGAAGATCAATAAGAAAATGGATTGAAGAGCCTCTTATAATAAAATCTGAAATTGAAAAGAGATTAGAAGGTGTAGAGGAGCTATATAATAATGCTTACTTCAATGAAGATTTAAGAAGTTTACTTAAAGAAATTTATGATATAGAAAGAATTGTAGGGAAAATTTCTAATAAGAATGCTAATGCTAAGGACTTAATTTCACTAAAATGTTCATTAGAAAAGTTACCAGGTATAAAAAAACATTTAGCGGATTCTACTTCAAACATATTAAATGAATGGTATAAAGATTTAGATGAACTTACTGATATAAAAGAATTGTTATCTAATTCAATTTTAAATGATCCATCTATTGCCTTAAAAGAAGGTAACATAATTAAAGATGGATATAATGCAGAAGTAGATGATTTAAGAACAGCTAAACTTCATGGTAAGGAATGGATTGCAGCTTTAGAAAATAGAGAAAAAGAATTTACTGGAATTAGGTCATTAAAGGTTGGGTATAATAAAGTATTCGGATATTATATAGAAATATCAAGAGCTAATTATGATGCAATTCCTGAAGGTAGATATATAAGAAAACAAACACTAGCAAATGCTGAAAGATTTATAACTCAGGAATTAAAGGAAATGGAAGATAAAATCTTAGGTGCTGAGGAAAAGTTAGTATCCTTAGAATATAACTTATTTATAGAAATACGAGAAGCTATAGAAAAAGAAATTGCTAGACTTAAACAAAGTGCTAGAATTATTGGTAACTTAGATGCTTTATCTACTTTAGCTTTAATAGCAGTAGAAAATGATTATGTTAAACCTAGAATAAATGAAGATGGAATTATAGAAATAAATGAAGGAAGACACCCTGTTGTAGAAAAAGTTATTGGAAAAGGTGAATTTGTTTCTAATGATACTACATTAAATCCAAATGATAATAGACTTTTACTTATTACTGGCCCTAATATGGCAGGAAAGTCTACATATATGAGGCAAGTGGCACTTATAACCCTTATGGCTCAAATAGGATCTTTTGTACCAGCTAAATCCGCTAATATTTCTATATGTGATAAGATATTTACAAGAATAGGTGCTTCTGATGACTTAGCAGGGGGGAAATCTACCTTCATGGTTGAGATGTGGGAAGTATCAAATATTCTAAAAAATGCCACATCTAAAAGCTTAGTATTACTAGATGAGGTTGGAAGAGGAACATCAACCTATGATGGGCTTAGTATAGCTTGGTCTGTAATAGAATATATATCTAAAAATAATAAACTTAAGTGCAAAACACTTTTTGCAACCCATTATCATGAATTAACTAAACTTGAAGGTGTTATAGATGGGGTTAAAAACTATTCAGTTGCAGTAAGTGAAGTTAATGACACTATAATATTCTTAAGGAAGATCGTAGAAGGTGGAGCAGATCAATCTTATGGTATAGAGGTTGCAAAACTTGCAGGATTACCAAAACAAGTTATTGATAGAGCAAAAGAAATACTTTCTTCGCTAGAAGGTACATCAAATAGTAATTCATTAGATATTACTTCAATAAAGGAAGTTGCAACTGATAAACTTGAAACAATTAAAGTAAATAATGGTGATAATATTAAAGAAGATAAAGTATATTTAGATAATAATTCAATAGATAACATTCAAGAAGGTTCTAATGATGTGGATATAGAAAAAAAATCTACAAATAATACAATATTAGAAGATACTACTATTGTGAAGAAGGATTCTAAAAAGAAAAAGAATTCTAAAGATGAAATAAACGATTATCAGATAGATTTTACAATGATAGAAAAAGAAAATTTAATTAATTCACTTGCAGATATAGACGTTATGTCTTTAACCCCTATGGATGCAATGAACACCTTATACAAGTTAACACTTGAAGCAAAAAGGGTAAAGTAATTATAAAATAGGAAAATTAGTGAGGTGATTATATGAAAAGAATAAATCTATTAGATGAACATACTTCTAATAAAATAGCAGCTGGTGAAGTGGTTGAACGCCCTTCTTCAGTTGTAAAAGAATTAGTAGAAAATTCAATAGATGCAGAAGCAAAAAATATCACCATCGAAATAGAAGAAGGAGGTATTTCTTTAATAAGAATTATAGATGATGGTAATGGAATACATAGAGATGATATTAAAAAAGCTTTTATGCCTCATGCAACCTCTAAGATTCAAAATGTAGAGGATATATATTCTATTATGACCTTAGGCTTTAGAGGGGAAGCTTTAGCTTCTATAGCATCTATATCAAAAGTATTATTAAGAAGTAAAATAGATAACGATGATTTTGGTTCAGAGATTTCAATAGAAGGCGGTGAAATACTTTCTTCAAGTGAAACAGGAACTAATAAAGGAACTATAATAGAAGTTAGAGATTTATTTTATAATGTACCTGCTAGAAGAAAGTTTTTAAAATCTACTTCTAGAGAAGGAGCATTAATAAGCGATATAGTATCAAGGATAGCTTTATCTAATCCAGATGTATCTATAAAATTCTATAACAATGCTAAAAAGGTTTTACATACTTATGGCACAGGCAATCTTAAAGATGTTATTAGAACTGTATATGGAAAATCTATAAGTGAAAATCTAATATATTTTGAAAGTGTAGAAGATGCAATTCATTTATATGGATATATAGGTAAAGAAGAAATAGCAAGAGGTTCTAGAAATAATCAAAGTATCTTTGTTAATGGTAGATATATTAAGAATAAAACTATAGTTGCAGCAATAGAAAATGCTTTTAAGTCTTTTGCAACAGTAAATAAATTCCCTTTCTTTGTTTTATTCCTTGAAGTATATCCTGAGTTTGTAGATGTTAATATACATCCAACTAAGGCTGAAATTAAGTTTAAGGAAGATAGAGGAATCTTTAAAAAGGTATTTGATGCAGTTCATAAAGCATTTAAAAGTGAAGTCTTCAATGATTTCTACATTCCAGAAGAAGAAAAAGATCAAAAAGATAACATTCCAACAGAAGTAGTTGAAGAAATATCTTTTAATATGAATTTAAATAATACTTATTCAAATAACTTGCCTTTATCGCAATATGATGATAATAGTAATAAGGCTAAAGAAAATGAAATAAATAATTTACCAGGAGTTTCTTATGAGGATTTAAGAAGAGAAGAAGAGCTCTATAATAATCTTAAGAACCTAAAAGAATTTGGTAAAATAGATATTAAAGCACATAACAATAATAATAGTATAAATAATGATAATGGTATTGATTATAGACCTGTAAAATCTAATTCAAATACTGTAATTTGTGAAGATAAAAAAGAACTCACCAAAAATGAAATAAATAAAGAACAAGCAAATAGTGAAAATATAATAAGTAACAAAGAAAATTTAAATAATATAGAAAATAGAAATGCTAAGTTCCCTAATTTAAGAATAATAGGACAGTTTAATAAGACCTATATATTAGCTGAATATGATGAAGTGCTATATATGATAGATCAACATGCTGCTCACGAAAAGATTCTTTTTGAAAAGTACTTAAAGGGTATAGAAGAGGGGGATATAGTAGTACAACAACTACTAGTACCTACTTTAATAGACTTAACTATAGATGATTTTTGTTATTATGAGGAGAATTCAGAAGTATTTACTATAGCAGGATTTTCTATTGAAAACTTTGGTGGAAATACTATAGCAATTAAGGAAGTTCCTTATTTTTAGGGAGATTGGATCCTAAGAATTTATTTATTAATATCTTAGATAATATAAAGTCATTAGGTAGCGGAAAGACAATAGAAGTGAAGTATAATAGAATTGCAACCCTTGCATGTAAAGCTGCTGTTAAGGCTAATGATTCTTTAAATCAAATTGAAATGGAAAAGCTTATAAATGATTTAAAGTATATAGATGATCCATTCCATTGTCCTCATGGTAGGCCAGTAATAATAAAATTTACAAACTATGAATTAGATAAGAAGTTTAGACGAATAGTATAAAAGGAGTAACAATGAAAGAAAAAATTTTAGTTATAGCAGGTCCAACAGCTGTTGGGAAAACAGATTTATCTATAAAACTAGCTAAAGAATTAAATGGTGAGATAATTTCAACAGATTCAATGCAAATATATAAATACATGGATATAGGCTCTGCTAAAATTACTAAAGAAGAAATGTGTGGAGTTCCTCATCATATGATAGATGTAATAACTCCTAGTACTCCATTTTCAGTTGCTGAATATAAAGAAATGGCGCAAAAATGTATAGATGATATTTTATATAGGGGAAAGCTTCCAATATTAACTGGTGGTACAGGATTATATATAAATGCATTAACTTGTAATATGAACTTTACAGAAGCAGAAAATGATTTAGAATATAGAAATGAATTAGAAAAACTTGCAGAAGAGCATGGTAATGAATATATCCATAATATGCTTAAAGAAATAGATCCTATAAGTTATAAAGAAATTCATTATAATAACAGGAAAAGGGTAATAAGAGCTCTAGAAGTGTATAAATTAACAAATAAACCTTTTAGTTCTTTTAATTCAGGTGAAGAGTTTTTTAATGGGAAATATGATGTGAGCTATTATGTGCTTAACATGAATAGAGAAAAACTTTATAGTAGGATAAATTTAAGAGTTGATATGATGATGGATAAAGGTTTACTGCAAGAATGTATAAACTTAAAGGAAATGGGGTATAATTCATCTGTACAGTCAATGCAAGGAATAGGGTACAAAGAGATTTTTTATTACTTAGAAAACAAAATATCCTTACATGAGGCAATTGATATGATTAAACAAGGGTCAAGAAATTATGCGAAAAGGCAATTAACTTGGTTTAGAAGAGACCCTAGAGCTATTTTTTTAGATAAGGATATACTTAGTGAAGATGATATATTTAAAAGAATAGTTGGTGATTTTCTACCATAAATTGTATAATAGTAGTATAAGAATTATGCGGAGGTGAATATGGTGAATAAGCAACCAAATAACTTACAAGATATATTTTTAAATGGAGCACGAAAGAATAAGATTTCAGTAATTATATACTTAACTAATGGATTTCAACTAAAAGGATATGTAAAAGGTTTTGATAGTTTTACTGTAGTACTTGATAGTGATGATAAGCAAATGTTAGTTTATAAACATGCAATAACAACTATAACACCAGCAAAACCAATTTTATTTAATAATGATGAAGAGTAGGCAATTTGCCTGCTTTTTATTTTGTGCTGACTATATTTATCTAGTATTATAATTTTTACTTTATTTGAAGGTTAACCTTTTATTAAACATATATACTATGAAATTATAATAAAATATGATAATATTTTATTTATGTGATATAATAGCTTATTTAATTTACTTAGAAGGGAGAGATTACATATTATCAAATAATATGTAATAATAACGTTATGCTAAGAGAAACAGAAGAATTAATGATGAAGAAATTTAACTTTAAATCTAAAACATTTGAGCTATATAAAATGGCTTTAAAAGATGTGGAAGAAGTTTTTGAATCTTATGATGAAATAAGGGAATACAACCAATTAAAGGTACTAAAGGCCTTTCAAGATGAAAGAATAAGTGAATCTCACTTTACAAACTCATCTGGATATGGATATGATGATATAGGAAGAGATTCATTAGATAAAGTTTATGCTAGAGTATTTAATACTGAAAGTGCACTAGTTAGACCTCATTTCGTTAATGGAACACATGCTATAGGATGTGCGTTAATGGGAAATTTAAGGACAGGAGATACAATGGTATGTATTTCAGGAGCTCCTTATGATACATTGCATAATATAATAGGTATAAGTGGTAAAGAAAATATAGGATCCCTTAGAGAATATGGTGTTAACTATAAACAAGTTGATTTAAAAGATGGCAAATTTGATTTAGATAAAATAAAGGAAACACTAACTTCTGATAAAACTATAAAACTTGTACATATTCAAAGAAGTACTGGCTATGGATGGAGAAATTCTTTCTTAGTTAAGGAGCTTGGTGAAGTTATTAATTTTGTAAAAAGCATAAGAGAAGATGTTGTAGTTTTTGTTGATAACTGTTATGGTGAGTTTATTGATGTTATAGAACCTACTGATGTTGGAGCTGATTTAATTGCTGGCTCACTTATAAAAAATATAGGTGGAGGAATTGCACCAACTGGTGGATATATCGCTGGTAAAAAGGAATATGTAGAGCAAGCTAGCTTTAGATTAACAACACCAGGAATAGGGGGCGAGTGCGGCTCAACCTTTGGAGTTATGAGACAATTTTATCAAGGCCTATTCTTAGCTCCACATATAGCTATGGAAGCTGTAAAGGGTGCTGTATTCTGTTCAAGAATAATGGAACTTGCTGGGTTTGATATTTTGCCTAAGTACAATGAAAAGAGAAGTGATATTATTCAAGCTATTAAGTTTGGAGATAAAGAAAAGCTTATACAATTTTGTAAGGGTATCCAAAAAGGGTCTCCTATAGACTCTTTTGTTGAATGTGAACCTTGGGCTATGCCAGGATATAATGATGAGGTTATAATGGCTGCAGGAGCATTTATTCAAGGTTCTTCAATTGAGTTATCAGCAGATGCACCTATTAGAGAGCCGTATATAGCTTATTTGCAAGGTGGTCTTACTTTTGATCATGCTAAAATAGGTATATTAATTTCTTTAAATAATATAATTTAAAATAGATTTGTATTTAACAAAAAACACTAGCTATTTATCTAGCTAGTGTTTTTGTTATTCATTACCATCATCTATATTAAAAATCATCTCTTTAATATATTCTGCATCCTTAAATTCTTTTTCATCTTGTTTTTTATTAAGACTTTCTTTTATTTTATTTTTTTCTATATTCTCTAATAACTGATAGCAAAATTCATCTTTATAAACATTATTATTATCTTCATTTAAGTCTAGACTAATTTCATTTAAATTAATATTAGAATCGATATATTCAGAAGGAGTCATTATCAAACTTCCTTTTATAGAATTATCAAATACTAGTAATATAAAAAATATCAAATCTTGCACAGATATTATTGCAGAACTAGAAGCAATAGCATATAATAAAATATCAAATTCTAATGTATAGCTTGCTATTGTTGGAATTAATGCAAAAACTAAGAAAGGTAATATCAAAGAAATTAATATCCTTTCTTTTGGCACAGGTTTTTTAGATGATATTGATATACTCATATTAAAAGGATATAATTCTAATTTAATAATATCTTTATTAAAGACTTTTGGTAATAATAATGCTTTAAATAATGCATATGGCAATTCTATAAAAATATATAAGCCTATTAATAGAAATAGAAATTTAATTCCTATCTTTATAAAATTATCTCCAACAAAAAATAAACTGTATCCTAACCCAAAGGCATATATAGAAGCCACAACAACTTTAATAAATAAGATTATATTAAAAAAGTCTTTTTTTATGATATATCCTTCTGTGTATTGATCTAGTAAATAATTACTTATAGTATCATCTTTTTTAAAATAGATATTTTCAAATTAGCACCTCCTAAAATGCTCACTAAAAAATAAGAGTCATACAATATTGTATGACTCTTATTTTCTAATATGCTCTAAACAAACCAACTAATTTACCTAAAATACTGCAGTCTTCAACAATAATAGGCGATAAGCTATCATTTTCAGGTTGAAGTCTTATATGATCTTTTTCCTTATAAAATGTTTTTATAGTTGCTTCATTTTCTATTAAGGCTACAACTATATCTCCATTTTTAGCAGTTTGAGATTTTTCTATAATAGCATAATCCCCATCATGTATTCCTGCATTGATCATACTATTTCCTGTTACCCTTAACATAAATAACTCTTCATTATGTTTTATATAATCAATTGGAATAGGGAAGGTATCTTCTATATTTTCTATAGCTAATATAGGTGTTCCGGCAGTTACCTTTCCTATTAAAGGAATATTCAGCATCTCTTTTTTTGAATTAGAAGTTTCCATAATTTCTAATGCTCTAGGTTTAGTGGGATCCCTTTTTATAAAACCTTTTTTTTCTAATCGCTTTAAATGTCCATGAACAGTTGATGTGGATCTTAAATTAACAGCATCGCAGATTTCTCTTACTGAAGGCGGATAACCTTTGTTTTCTGTATATATTTTTAAGAACTCATAAATTTCTAGTTGTTTATCTTTTATTTCGTTCATAATTACACCTCGCTTTATTATTAACATTATATCATAAGATAATATTAATATCAAACTAACGTTCTCGAAACGAACGTTCTTTAAATAACTAAATTTGATTATTTTAAATAACTTTGATATAATCATATTCAATTGAATTTATAGGTGTAGGTGATAAGTAATGGATTTAAAAAAATATTCAGAAGAAGATTACTGCGATATATATCCTAATAGAATCTGTGACAATTGTGGAGATTGTTTAAAAGAAGAAGGGATAGATGTAAGAGCAATAAAGATAGAAGATATTGCTAAAACTGTTGAAGAAAATGAATTCTTAGAAAATGAATATAAAAAGATGCTAGAATCTTTAAAAGAAGAGCATTTATCAGATGTTAAAATTGAAGAAGTAGGAGAGTATGCCTTAGAAAATGAGTCAAGTGATTATGTTGATGCTTTTGATCATATTGAATACATAGATGATCTAGACATATTTGGTGAAGATTCATTAGAAGATGCTACAGAAGAAATTTTCCCAGGAGTTAGAAAACTAAAAGGGAAGTACTAATAAATTATAAAAAGGTTAAGAGGAAGCTCTTAACCTTTTTATAATTTTGACAATGGATTTGACTTTACTGCATCTCTTAAAGTTTCATCATCTATATGAGTATAGATTTGTGTAGTAGATATATTTTCATGTCCTAAAATACTTTGTAAACTTCGTATATCAACATTACCATGCTTATACATTAATGTAGCAGCTGTATGTCTTAATTTATGAGGTGTATATTTTTCATTACTTAACCCTGAATTTAAAATATGTTTTTTAACTAACAATTCAACAGTTCTTTTATTAATAGGTTTAAATCGGGAGGAGAGTAGTAGGTATTCCTTGTCTTCAACTGTGCATTTAGAAGCATCTCGAACAGCTAAGTAATTATTTATTGCTTTTAAGCAAGCTTCATTTAAGTAAACAGTTCTTTCTTTATTTCCTTTCCCAATTATAGTTAAAGTATCACCTTTAATTTTATCTAGTTTGATGCTACATAGTTCAGATAATCGCATTCCGCAATTTAAGAATAAAGTTAAAATACAATAATCTCTATAAAAATTTTTGTTATCTTTATCTAATGAACTCAATAAGTTTATGCTTTCGTCTAGTGTTAAATAAACTGGATGTCTTTTATTTATTTTGGGTGACTCTAGTTCTAAAGTAGGGTTATCATCTATAATTTTTGCTTTTCCTTGAAGGAATTTAAAATAAGATTTAAGAGCGGCAACTTTTCTAGCTCTTGCATAATTTCCGTTTTCTCTTTGTTTTTCCGTAAAAGATAAAAAGCATATAAGTCAGTTAATTTAATTTTTCTAATAAATGAATTATCTATATCTCTAATATTTATTTCAGAAAATTCCAAAGAATCATCAGTGATTAGTCCTTTATATACTTTTAAAAATCTAAAGAATAAAGTTAGATCTATTTCATAACCTTTAATTGTATTAAGAGATTTTCCTTTAATTGTTTCTAAGTAGTTTAAAAAGTCGATAACGGATTCTGGTAAATTTTTAATTTGAACTTGCTCAATACCGTACTTACTTTGTATTGAAGTTGAGTTTGAATTCAAATTTTCGACAGAATTCAATTCTAAATTCAATTTAGAATTCTTTTTATTAATCTTTTTAGCTTTTTTTATACTACGATTTATTCCAAGTTCTTTAAGCCAAATTTGAACATTCCTAATTCCTGTATCATAAATTTCTGAAAGCTGAGAAGTTGATAATTTATGTATTTCAGTAAGTTTAAATAGATCTTCAATTATATATTCGTAGCCGCGTTCCACACCTAAATCGTAATAATTAGAATAAACTGAATGAAGTTTTTTCTTATCTTTATTTGATAACTCTACGTTCAAAAGATTTTTTATATCCTCAGTATAAGTAAAATCTTTATATTTATATGTTTTCGTTCGCAATGTAGACATTTTTTAACCTCCAAAATCTCTGTAAAGCCTTGATTTTATTATATCATAGCATTTTATAACTTGCAATAAGACGAAATGCAATAAATGTATATTTAGCGAAATTATTTTTGAGCTTTTTGAGCTAATTTTAATGAAATTTTATGGTTTTTTATACTATTATATGATTTATTTCTATATAGAAATTATAAATTTCAA
>NZ_ASRV01000192.1 GCF_000401215.1 Clostridium sartagoforme AAU1
TTATAAGTTATTTTGCTATACATGGATTTTGCATAATTATATTCACAATTTTATTCACGGCATGTTATCAATTGTCATTTTAATAATTCAACTTTAAAAGTTATTAAAATTAAAGCTTATATAACATATTAAAAGTTATGTAAAGCTATTTAGTCTTAAACAATGCATTTGCATTGTTTAAGACTAAATAATTAAATCATTATATTGAATATTATTAAATTTATCTATAATTATATTAGAATTCTTAATTTCTCTAGATTCAAGAATGTATTTCCAAATATATTTATTATATCCACTAATTATCACTACGTTATCTTTGTAGGATATTGAAAATTTTGATGATAAGTCTTTTAAATTCCAAAGCTTTATTTTAGGCATTTCAAATCCTGAATTTATCCATTTCTCACTAATGAATTTAAGATTATTAAAACTCATATCTTCTGATTTGTTGTATATGAACATTATTGATTTAGGTATTGCTTCAGGTTTTAAATTCTTTTTTATACTAGTAAATAGTAATAAATCTAAAGCAGAATTTAAATCCATATTATAATTTATATTATTTTTTGACATGCTCTTTATACTACCTATATAATCAGTGCTAGTTAATTTATTAAATTTAGGATTATTTTTAAAAGACATATAGTAGTTTTTAAAGCTGTTCAAATTTAATTTATTGTATAAAAGGATTGTCGAAATTAGTATATCAAAATATCTATTTTTATTTTGAATTAACTCTCCTTCAATTCCATTAATAATTAAAGTATCTTCAAAAGTATTTAAGTCTTTTATATTCTTATCAATTAGATATTCTAAATTCTTAAGATACATATCTTCTATACTGTTTATGCCAGGATTATTTAATGTTTCTCTAATAATAGAAATTATATTCTCAAGAGATTTAAATATAAAAGCTTTTTTAGGATTTTCCAATTTGAATTTTTCATAATCAGCTTTATCATTCTTTAAAAAGGCTTTTTTATATTTCTTTATATTTAATTCTGTAAGATTTTCATAGTTTATTTTCGAATACTCTCTCCTACTTATATTCGTTTCTACTATATCAATTTTTCTTCTTAAGCTAGATAATAACCTTCTGTATTCTTTAGGTGAATATCCAAGTAATCTTCTGGTCTTATTACCAAAGCTTCTTGATTCCTTTGAGGAAGTATTTTCTGATTTCAACCATTTGCCTAAGGTTGATGGTTTATTAGAATTGATATCAATTTGTATTTGATTTCTAAACAAATCTATAACAGCATCTTCAACCTTTGTATTAAATAAAGAATATAAATCATCCCATCTCCCATACTTAGGAATTAATGTTAAATTATTTTCTATATACTTTGGATGCTCATTTCCTAAGTAATTTAAAAGAACCCTAAATACCCTTCTCTCCCCTAGTCCATTTACCTTATCCCTAATAAAGAATAATAATTTTATGCTATAAGATGTTCCAGAATAAAATATTCTTCTGAAATTTTCTATTATTTCCTCCTCTGTAGCATTTCTAAAGTAAACTATATTATCTATAAATTTTTCAACTTCATTTACATTAAGTGATTCACTTTCCTCTATATCTATTTCCGAGACTTTATATAATTCTTCTCTTAATTTACTTAATATTCCTGACATTTTATCCTCCTAAAAAGTATTACAAGACACGTTTTTTATTATTATAAATGAAATTATAATATTGCTGTAAGTGTCTTTTCAAGATACATGTATTATTAAGCTGTTAGTATCTTTTCATTATATAATATTGTAAACATTTAACCTTTAGAACAAAATATAATAAAAAAGTGCTATTAATGCACTTTCCCACTTTCTATAATCTTACTTATTAAGTTCTTTACTATTAGCTCTGATTTAGAGCTGCCCTTTTTAAAATATCTAATTTGTGTATAATCAATATTATTTAGGCTTAAATCTACTATATCAATCCTTTCTCCTTCATATATAACGGGTTCTTTCTTTCCTTTTAAAAATATAGATACTTTCATATTTTCTCCTTATATTGTATAAATTTAAACTTAAATCAAGTTGATTCATAATATTAATAAAACTTAAAATGAAAAAATATAGTGTTAAGTAGTTTAATACAATAACACTATATTTATAATATCATAATTATTAGTTATTTAAAAATATTAAATGGTTTGCCAATAGGTAAAAATACTTTACCAAAGTGCTTATTTAGAACAGCTGCACCACTTCCATAAAATGAAAAAATTGCAATTCCAAGTTCTGAGTACGCTGCTAAACTATGTGCAAAATAAGGTATAATTCCAAATGAGTTTAACATTAATCCTATAAATAGAAAGTCTATTAAAACAAAAATTATAAATAATACCTTGTGAGTTTCCATTGCACCAATAGTCATAAACAATGTAAATATTAAGTAAGCTAAAAAAGCAAACCCTAATTGTTTTGTATCAGTAGCTGCTGCAAGCTTGTCTCCCAATACACCATTTTGTATAAGCCATGTCATTCCCATAGCATACCAAAAGAAAGCATATGCTCCAAAAGCAGTTGCACCAAATGTATTATTATGTTTAAAATCATTTATACATGCAAATAATTGAGCTGTAGCACCTAAGAAAATAGCCCAAGGTAACACAAGAGATACCCCTTCTGTAAGACCTAATTTTTGAGATGATGCTACTAATGTTATAACAGCTAAACCAAATAATCCTAGAGCTGAAGGATCAGCAACTAAAATCTTTACTTCTTTCGTTTCTTCCATGATTTCCTCCTATGTTGTTATAATATAAATCAACCTTTAAAAGATTATCAAATATTTATCTTATTGTCAATAAAGTTGTATTTTTAAATATTTTATAACATTTATGAAACTAATGTTATAATCACTATTAGCACCAATCCATCTACTAATTTTATTATTTCTTCTTAGTAATATAAATTATCTAGTTCATAACTTATGTTGCACTTAAAATTGATTATTTATTTTTGAATTCTTCAATTTTATTAGCAATATCTTCTAGATATTCTAATCTTTCATATTTAAATAAAAGATCTTCTTCTACAGATTCCTTTTCTTTCATAAGCTCATTTAAAGCTCCATAATTTGAAGAGTTTTTTGACATTTTATCTTCTATTTTAGTAAGTTCATTTTCTAAAGATTCTATAGTAGAATAAATTTCTTCAAATTCTTTTTGCTCTTTAAAAGTAAATTTAGGTTTAGATAAAGTATTTTTATTTTCTTTTTGATAAGACTTCTTTTCTTTTATTTCATTTTGAGATTTTTCAGGTTTTATTTCATACTCTTTATGTATTAAGTAATCACTATAATTACCTACATATTGCTTTATTACGCCATTACCTTGATATGAAAAGATTCTATTACATAATCTATCTAAGAAATATCTATCATGAGATACTATAATTACAACGCCTAAGAATTCATCTAGAAAGTCCTCTAATATCTTTAAGGTTTCAATATCTAAATCATTTGTAGGCTCATCTAGAATAAGTACATTTGGTGATTCCATCAATATTCTAAGTAAATGTAATCTTCTTCGCTCCCCTCCTGATAGTTTTTCTATTGGAGTGTATTGCATTGTACCATCGAAGAGAAATCTTTCAGCTAATTGAGAGGCAGTTATATTATATCCATCCTCAGTTGGTATATTTTCTCCACCTTCTTTTATATAATCTATAGCTCTTTGATTTAAGTCCATATGATTATTATCTTGTGAGAAAGCTCCTATACTTACTGTATCTCCAATTTCTATATCACCCTTATCCGGATCTATAGCACCTATCAGCATATTTATTAATGTTGTTTTTCCAACACCATTTTTACCTATTACACCTATTCTATCATTTTTAGAAAAAATATAATTAAAATTCTTAATTAAAACTTTATTATCGAAAGTTTTAGAAATATTATTTATTTCTATAATCTTTTTACCTAATCTTCTTCCTACAAAAGGCATTTCTATATCAGTATTTACTGTAAAATACTCAGTATTTACTAATTCATCAAACCTCTGAAGTCTAGCCTTTTGCTTAGTAGTCCTAGCCTTTGCACCTCTTTTTACCCATTTTAATTCTTTTAAAATAAGTTTTTGTCTTTTTTCTTCCTTTGATGCTTCTATTTGTAGCCTTTCTACTTTTTTCTCTAAAAAGTCGCTATAATTACCATCATATAAATAAAGATTTCCTCTATCAAGTTCTAGTATTTTATTTGTTACTCTATCTAAGAAATATCTATCATGAGTAATCATAATTAAAGCACCTTTTCTTGAATTTAAGTAATCTTCCAGCCATTCTATTGATTCTGAATCGAGGTGGTTAGTAGGTTCATCTAAAACTAGTAATTCACAAGGAGTTATTAGTGAAGATGCCAAAAATACTCTTTTTCTTTGACCACCAGATAATTCTGACATTTTTTTATTAAAATCATTTATTCCAAGTTTAGTTAAGATAGTTTTTGCATCACTTTCTAAATCCCATAAATTCATAGTATCTATTTTACTTTGAATTGCTATCAACTTATCATTAAGGGATGTATCATTATTAATCTTTTCTAGTAATTCCTCATACTCCATTAAAAGCTTCATTTCAGGAGTATCTCCTTTAAATATTTGTTCTAATATAGTAGAATTATCATCATATTTTGTATCTTGAGCTAAATACTCTACCCTTATATTTTTTCCTCTTATTATTTTTCCATCAAAGAATTCATCTCTTCCGGTTAATATTTTAAGTAAAGTTGATTTTCCCGCTCCATTTAATCCTATTAAACCAATTTTATCTCCATCATTTATGTTTAAGGTTATATTGTTTAATAAAACTTTTTCACTATAAGTCTTAGTTATATTTTCTAATGTAATTAAATTCATATTTTTCTCCTTAAATCATTTGTCTATTAGTGTCTAAGTATATTTTAAATAAAAAAGTAAGCTTAGACAACTATAAAAAGTATCTAAGCTTATCTTTTATTGCAAAGCAAGTCTATCTTTATATTTATTTTGTATTAATTTAAATACTGGTACACCTACTACTGTAACAACTACAAATTCTCCAATACCTACTTGAAGCATAGTTAATACTAGTGGAACACCAAGGACATAATTTAACATCCATCCAATTATTACACCATTAAAAATAGTTGGCCATAATGAAGCAATTATTAAACTAAGTTTTTTCGATTTTATATACTTAGCTGTAAGAGATATTGCAGATACACTTAAAAATGTAGCTAAGGTCCCGAAGATAATATCCATAATACCTAGTCCACCTAATATATTTGCTAATAGACATCCTATAGTTAATCCAACTATGTAAAACGGATCTATAAATGCTAACAATACTAAAACTTCTGATAATCTAAATTGTACCGGACCATAGCTTATAGGTGCTAATACTATTGTTAGTGCTGCGTAAATTGCAGCAACTAATGCTGCTTTAACTAATTTTTTTGTTATGTTTTCTTTCAATATAATCTCCTCCAAAATTTCACTTAGAATTTTATCAAAATAAAAAGGTGCCTTAAATAGACACCTCAAAAATATAAAAATACGAAATAAAATTACAAGTATAATACATGTAGAAATAAAATAGAGAGCTCATATAAATGAACCCTCTAGAAATAAAATCACACTTAATACAAATTGCAATTAATTACCGTAGTTTTATTTATAGACAGGAGGTTTCCGAACTGTCTTATTTGATTTTCTTTAATATTATATTTTATAACTTACATAAAGTCAATATATTTTATATTTCATTTAAGTAATTAGCTAATTTAGATAATTCTTTTGTTTTATTTAACCACCAATTTCTTGTCCAAATTCTATATAAGTTAATATTCTTATCTTTTAATGATTTAGATAAATATATATCTTTTAGTAAAATGTAATTTTCTTTTTCTATTATTTCTCCATCAAGAATTACTGCTGTAATTATATTAGAATTAGAATCTTTGATTAGTAAATTTATATTAAACTCATCTACATATGAGTTTCTTTCTATTAGATAGCCTAACTTTTCTAGGTACTTTTGTATTTCAGTTAATATATTATTTTCACTATTAGATATTATTAATTTTCTAGTTTCAGATACTAAAATATTTTTATAATCTTTAAAATTTATATTACT
>NZ_ASRV01000193.1 GCF_000401215.1 Clostridium sartagoforme AAU1
TAATATTATTTTTATCTTCTATATTATCATTAACAATAGTTTAATATTTCACTTTCTATAGGATTTAAAGATTCAATTTCCTTTTTTATATCTTTAATTCCATAGCATAGATTAATTATTTTCTTATATAAAACTAAAATCTCTTTTAAATCTTCACCTTTAATAAGCTTATTAAATAACTCATTATAAGCTTCCTTTTTTAAAATGTCCTTTAAAAATTTTAATTTATTAAGATGAAAATTTAAATTCTCAAGATTAATTAAATATTCATTTTTTATTTGATTTTCAAAATTAACAAAATTAGTAAGGTTGTTTTCTTGATCTATTAGGTTCTTTTTATTCTTAAATAAACCAAAGAATTTATTTTTCTTTTTTTGAGTAAGCAAATGATAATTATATTTAAAGTTTACTATATTAACTAAATTATTTATATCGTTATACTTCATATCAGGATTAATAGAAAATGTTTCTATAAAATCCGAAGTATATTGAGATTCAATAAAAGAAATTTTAAACTCAGCATCTTTTACTAACTCATCTATTTTACTAATTATTAAATCTAATTCATTATAATTAATTTTATCTTTTAGAATTTTTATCATATTATTGTTAGTAAATCTTCTATATCTTATATACCTTTTTATTACATCAGAGTTTATAAGTTTATTTACAGTACTATAAATTTCACTATAGCTATATTTTTCAAGGGGCTTCTTTATTCTAAAAATCTTATAATACTTAAAAAGATAGTCATATTTGCTTAAACAATTATTAGTTATAGTATATTTGTCTAATATAGATAGTGATTTCTCACTTTGATCAGTAAAAAAGCTTAATATAGATCTTATAAGATTCACATTTTTATCAATATTTCTTGATAGTAAATTTACTTTACTTATAAGTGTTTTGCCTGTTAACTGTGGTAAACTTAATATTTGTTCTTTTACACAAGCATCAATATCAATATTTTCTTTAAATTGAATAACTCTACTTCCTAAGGATGTTATAATTTCACTTTCTTTAATTTCATTAATATAAGTGTTTGATAAAACTAATATTTGTTTTTTATTAAACAAAAAATCAGATAAAAGATAGTTAAATATATCCAATAAACATTCATAACTATGCTCAGTAATTATTAAATGTTCATATTCATATGAATATTTCAAAATCAATTCAGATATATAGCTAAAATTATATAAGTCTAAAACATTTTTTTCTTTATCAAAATCATTTACCATATATTAAATTTCGTTGCTAATCTAAAGCAACTCCTCCCCATTTAATTTAAAGTTAATAGTTTTAATACAATATATTCATAAAAATTAAAAATTATAATAAGTTTTAATTTATAATTTTACTTTATTGTCTATAATAACTAATAGCTTAAAATTAAGGAGTTGATCTTTTGAAGAAAATTTATAAATACATAGTAACATTTTTTGCAACATCTTTTGTAACTATTATAATTATTGTGTTTCACTTCAAAGGTGCACTTATATTGACATATGATATTATTAAAGAATTAAAAAATTCAGATAAGAGTATTGCTACACTAGGTGAATTAACAGACTATTATGCATCTACATCTATGGATGTAATGAATTTGAAGTATAAGGAAAGTACCTCTAACGAAGTATTTTTAGACATATATAAACCTACTAAAACAAATGAATCCTCACCTGTTATTATATATGTCCATGGAGGAAGTTGGATATATGGAGATAATGGAATACCTATAGGCTTGGACCCTATAGTAAATGCATTCAATAAAAGGGGGTTTACTATAATAAGTTTATCTTATCAACTATTAAAAGAAGATACTCCTATATCTAATCCAATAAGTGATGTAAAAGATGCAATAAGGTGGGTTTATAAAAATAAAGAAGAATACAATTTTAATACTAATGAAATTGGATTGCTTGGAATATCTTCAGGAGCTCATTTATCTTTACTTGCGGCTTATTCAGAGGAAGATGATTTTATGGGAGATGAAGATCTAGCAAAGTATCCTTCAAATGTTAAATATGTTATTGATGTTTTTGGTCCAACCGAGTTATCTACTTTAGATTTTTCATTAGTAGAAGATACTTATAAAGAAGGTATTGAAAAGTTAAAAGAAACCCCCTTTTTTAAGGAAGCTTATAGTCCTATTAATTATGTAAATGAAAACTCTCCAAGTACTTTAATAATACATAGTAAAAATGATGAATTAGTGCCTTATAAAAATTCATTAGATTTATACTCTAAACTTCAACAATTAAAAATAAGTTCTAAGTTACTTACCTTAAGTTCTGGAGGGCATAATTTTTACGGTTTTGATAATAAAGAAATTGCAGCATTAATATTTGAAACATTAAAATTTCTTTCTTCTAATACCTCATTATAAAAAATAAATAACCAGTTAATAAATATTCTGATTTAAATATCAAAGATCAAATATCAAAGATCAAATATCTATTAACTGGAATTTAACTTTATTTTATATTAAATTATATTCTAAAAAATCATTTATAATCTTAGTAACAATAAAAATATCAAAACTATAAAATATATTTTTTTTATATATTATAAGTAACTCCATATTTAGTGTAGTATTCATCTATAGTTTTCTTCATATTATCATCTATATATACTTTGCCATTTATTTCTCTATTATATAAATAAGTTACAATTTCCTTCATTGTAACTATAGAATATGTACTTATACCAAATATCTCTTTTATTTCTTCTTGAGCAGATTTTTCAGATTTCCCTTTTTCCATTCTATCTACTGATATAATAAGTCCTCGTATATCTACATTTCCTTGTGCTTTTAAAATTGGTACTGTTTCATGTATAGATGTACCAGCAGTCATAACATCCTCAACTATTACAATCCTCGTATCATCTTTAATAGAGCCTCCTAAAAGTATTCCACCTTCACCATGATCTTTAATTTCTTTTCTGTTTGAACAATAATTTACATTGATATTATATAATTCATTTAAAGAAATTGCTGTGGTTACTGTTAACGGAATCCCTTTATATGCAGGTCCAAATAATACATCTAAATCTTCCTTAAAATGTTCATATATAGTCTTAGCATAAAATTCTCCTAATTTTTTTAATTGTATTCCTGTAGTGTAATTACCTGTATTTATAAAAAATGGAGTTTTTCTACCACTTTTAGTTAAAAAATCTCCAAATTTCAATACATTACTTTCAATCATAAATTCAATAAATTCTTCCTTATATCTTTCCATATTACCAATTCCTTTCTAATAAACAAATATTAAATATAAAAAATTTAATATTATACGTATAAGTTATTTATAATTTTATCATTATTTTATATAAAATACTAATGTTTTGAAAGAAAAAAGCATTAAATAAAAATTTAATGCTTTTCTCCTTTAAATTGTGAATATCAAATTTTATCCTCTAGCTTCTTTATTTAATTCATATAATCTTTGTCTTTCTGGTAATGTAAGTTCAGTAGCACCTTCTCTTTTTTCAATAAGCTTTTGTAATTCTTGAAATTTTGCATCACCTAATTTAAGTTTTATTATTTCTGCTTTCATATTTTTTAGTTCATTTTTTTCAGAAATATTTAATGTCTCACCATTATTAATTTTTTCTCTTAGAATATTTAGTTTTTCTTTTTGTGATGCATCTAGATAGCCTTCATTTTTGGAGTCCAAAAGTCATCAAATTTGTCTTTATTTAAGGCAATACTTATATTATTTGAAACTCTAAAAGCATTGCCTTTATTTTTTACATCATCAGCTTGTACGATATTAAATTTCGAAAAGTTTATTAGGGTCGCTGCTAAAATAAAAAATGTAGATAATTTTTTAATCATCTTTTGTACCTCCTTTTTTAGATATTCACATTATTAGTATGTGAATAATTTTAAATTTTAAATAAAGAAATTTTTACTATAATAAACTAATTTTAAAATTATGAATATTATTAATTGTAAATACTAAAATAAGCAAGCAAAGACAATTAATCTTTTAGTTGTAAATACTTATCTACAGACAATGCAGCTTCTAATCCTTCTCTAATTGCCCATACAACTAAAGATTGCCCTCTCCTAGCATCACCACATACAAATATTTTTTCTTTATTAGTTATAAAATTTTTATATTCTGCTTTAATATTACCTCTATTATCTAAATCTACACCAAAACTATTACTTATATATTTTTCAGTTCCTAAAAAGCCCATTGCTAGTAATACTACATCTACTTCAAGTATTTCTTCACTATTAGGTATTTCTCTAAATGACACTCTACCATTTTCATCTTTAATCCATTCAACTTTTACAGTAATAGCAGACTTTACATTACCTTCTTCATCACCAATAAACTCTTTTACACTAGTACAATATCTTCTAGGCTCATATCCTAATACTTCTATTGCTTCTTCTTGTCCATAATCTACCTTTAATGTTCTACTCCATTGTGGCCATGGATTATTAGAAAGTCTTTCCTTTGGAAGAGGATTAGTTATTTCTAATTGAATTACAGATTTACACCCTTGTCTAATAGATGTTGCTACACAGTCAGTACCAGTATCTCCGCCACCGATTATTAATACATTTTTATCTTTACATGAAATAAAGTTACTACTTTTATTACAATTATCTAATAATTGTCTTGTATTTTCTTTTAAATAGTTTACTGCAAATTCTATTCCCTTTAAATTTCTGCCTCTAACATTTAGATCTCTAGGTTTTGTAGCTCCAGTTGCTAAAACAATAGCTTCATAATCTTCTAATACTTTTTCCTTTAATTCATTATCTTTACATATATCAGATTTAGTGAAAAATTTAATTCCCTCTTCTTCCATTAAATTAACTCTTCTGTTTACTACATCTTTATCTAGCTTCATATTAGGAATTCCATACATTAAAAGTCCACCAATTCTGTCTTCTCTTTCATATACCTCTACAGAATATCCAAGCTTATTTAAAAGATAACTGCTTGCAAGTCCAGCTGGTCCAGAACCTATTACTGCAACCTTCTTGTTATTTCTATATTTAGGAGGAGTTGCTACAATTTTTTTATCATTAAAAGCTTTCTCTATTATATATCTTTCATTTTCCTTTATGCTTACAGCTGGAGAATTAATTGATACTGTACAGGCTGATTCACAAGGAGCTGGACAGACTCTACCTGTGAATTCTGGAAAAGGATTTGTTTTTAAAAGTCTTTTTAAGGCTAAGTCCCAATTTTCTCTATATATTAAATCATTAAACTCTGGTATTAAATTATTTAATGGACATCCTGATGCCATTCCATTTATAAGAATACCTGATTGGCAAAATGGCACACCACAATCCATACATCTTGCACCTTGTTTTACTTGTTCATCTTCTGAAAGTAAATTGTGAAACTCATTATAATGAGTTATTCTTTCTTTGGCAGGAGTATTTATTCCTACTTTTCTTTCAAATTCTAAAAATCCAGTTGGTTTTCCCATTATATAGCACTCCTTTCATAAAATGCTGCAAGTAAAGCATCCTCATTGTTTAAACCTTCAGCCTTCTTTTTGTCGATTAAAGTAATTATTTTTTTATAATCATTTGGAACTACTTTAACAAAATGTTTACTTTCATCAGTCCAATTATCTAATAATCTTCTTCCAAGGTCAGATTCTGTAGCTTCAACATGTTCTTCTATTAAAGCTTTAAGATTTTCTAAATCATTAGAATCTAAATTTTCTATTTGAACCATTTCTTTATTTAAATTATTGTTAAATTGCTCTTTTTTATTGTATACATATGCAATTCCACCACTCATACCAGCTGCAAAGTTTATTCCACATTCACCAAGTAAAACTACAACTCCACCTGTCATATATTCACAACCATGTGCTCCAACACCTTCAACAACAGCTGTTGCTCCAGAATTTCTAACACAGAATCTTTCTCCAGCAACACCATTTATAAAGATTTTTCCAGATGTAGCACCATATAATGCTACGTTACCAATTATTATATTTTCTTCAGGTTTTAAATCACAATCCTTAGGATTCTTAACTATTATTTTACCTCCAGATAATCCCTTACCTAAATAATCATTACAATCTCCAGTAACCTTTATTGTAACCCCCTTAGGTACGAAAGCTCCTATACTTTGTCCGCCAGCACCAGTACAGTTTAATATTATTGAATCATCATTTAAAGTATTGTATCCATATTTTCTAGTTATTTCAGAACCAAGTAGTGTTCCAAGTGTTCTATCAGTATTCATTATATCTATATCTATATTTATAGGCGTTTTTCCATGAAAATTCTTATTAACAATAGGAATTAATAAGTCTTTATCTAGAGTGTTAATGCTTGGTGAGCTATAATTTTTATTAAATTTATTTGCTGTAAAGAATCTTTTATCTTCAATAAAAACTGATGATAAGTTTATTTTGCTACGTTTAAAGCCTTTAATGTTTTCTTTTTGTTTTAATCTATCAAAACGTCCTACCATTTCTTCAACAGTTCTAAAGCCTAATTTAGACATATATTCTCTTAACTCTTCTGCAATAAAATACATAAAGTTAATTACATATTCAGGTTTACCACTAAATCTTTTTCTTAGTTCCTTATTTTGAGTTGCTATTCCAACAGGGCAAGTATCTAAATTACAAACTCTCATCATAGCACATCCTAAGGATATAAGAGGAGCTGTTGCAAATCCAAATTCTTCAGCTCCAAGTAGTGCTGCTATTGCTACATCTCTACCTGTCATAAGCTTACCATCTGTTTCTAATCTAACTCTATCTCTTAAACCATTTAAAATTAATGTTTGATGAGTTTCTGCAAGTCCAAGTTCCCATGGTAATCCAGCATTCTGAATTGACGTCTTAGGAGAAGCTCCTGTACCACCATCATGTCCTGAAATTAAAATTAAAGAAGCTCCAGCCTTTGCGACACCAGTTGCTACTGTTCCTACTCCTGCTTCTGAAACAAGCTTTACTGAAACATCAGCTTTATGATTAGCCTGTTTTAAATCGTATATAAGTTGAGCTAAATCTTCTATTGAATATATATCATGATGTGGTGGTGGAGATATAAGTCCAACTCCTGTAGTTGCACCTCTTGTTTTAGCTATCCAAGGATATACTTTATTACCTGGTAATTGTCCACCTTCACCTGGTTTTGCCCCTTGAGCCATCTTTATTTGTAGTTCATCTGCATTAACTAAATATTCAGATGTAACTCCGAATCTACCAGAAGCAATTTGTTTTATTGAGGATCTTCTTAAATCTCCATTTTCATCAGCCACAAATCTATTGCTATCTTCTCCACCTTCACCAGTGTTAGATCTACCACCGATTCTGTTCATAGCTATAGCTAAAGCTTCATGAGCTTCTTTAGAAATTGAACCATATGACATAGCTCCTGTTTTAAATCTTTTTACAATAGATTCAACTGGTTCAACCTCATTTAATGGTATTGGATTATTTAAGAATTTAAAATCCATTAAACTTCTTAAAGTTATAAAACTTTCATCGTTATTTAGTAAATTTGAATATTCTTTAAAAAGGCTATAGCTCCCTGTTTTCGTAGCTTCTTGTAATTTATGAATTGTCAATGGATTATACAAATGTTCTTCTTTTCCAGATCTTAATTTATCTTTTCCTATTGAATCTAAAGTGAATTCAAAGTTTATACTGCTCTTTTTAAATGCATTATTATGTCTAATTAATACCTCTTCTTGTATTTCTTTTAAGGAAATACCACCTATTCTACTAACTGTATTTGTAAAGTATTTATTAATAACTTCATTATTTATACCTACAGCTTCAAGTATTTGAGCACCTCTATATGATTGAATCGTTGATATACCCATTTTTGAAATTATTTTTACTAGTCCCTTTAGTACAGACTTATTATATTTTTTTATAGCTACATCGTAATCTTCATTTAACAAGCTATCTTCTTTTAATTGCTTTATACATTCATAAGCTAAGTATGGATTTATAGCAGATGCTCCAAAGGATATAAGTGTTGCAAAATGATGAACTTCTCTAGGTTCAGCACTTTCAATTATTATATCTATTTTGCTTCTAAGTCCCCTTCTAATAAGATAATGATGAACTGAAGAAAGAGCCAATAATGAAGGTATAGGTATTAACTTATTATTTACTCCTCTGTCTGTTAAAATTAAAATATTATAATCTTCATTACATCCTTTTTCAACTTCTATTGATAAGTTTTTAAGAGCCTTTTCTAAATCATATTCTCCATTTTCTCTGCCATATAAAATACTTATTGTTTTAGTTTTAAAGTTTTCACTATCTATATTCTTTATCTTTGATAAATCCTCATTTGATAGAATTGGTGAAGATAGCTTTATTTGCTTACAGTTATTTTCTGAATCCTCTAATATATTTCCTTGTGATCCTACATAAACTGTAGTTGATGTAATAATTTCCTCTCTTATTGCATCTATAGGCGGATTTGTTACCTGAGCAAATAATTGCTTAAAGTAATTAAATAGTAATTGTGGTGTATCTGATAAAACAGCAAGTGGTGTATCAACTCCCATTGAAGATAATGGTTCTTGTCCAGTTTCACTCATTGGAAGAATTGTATTTTTCAAATCATCATAACTATAGCCAAATGCTTTCATCATTATATTTCTTTCATCATCAGAGATGTTTATAGTATCATCAGAGATGTTTATAGTATCATCTGAAGATGTTTTTATTTTATCTAAGGTTAAAATGTTATTTTCTATCCATTTTAAATAAGGTAATCTTGAGTAATATTTTTCTTTTAATTCAGAATCATCTATAAATTTCTTGTTTTTAGTATCAACTAAAAGTATTTTTCCTGGAGTTAATCTTCCTTTAGATACTATTTCTTCATTTTTGATATCAAGAGCACCAACTTCAGATGATAATATTAAATTATTATCTTTAGTTACATAATATCTAGCAGGTCTTAATCCATTTCTATCTAGGGTTGCTCCCATCACATCTCCATCAGTAAATACTATAGCTGCTGGTCCATCCCATGGTTCCATTAAAGTTGCATTATATTCAAAAAATGCTCTTTCAGCATTAGATATAGATTCATTTTTATCCCATGGCTCAGGAACAAGCATCATTATTGCTTCTTCAATATTTCTTCCATTCATAATTAAAAATTCTAGTGTATTATCTAATATTGCAGAGTCTGATCCTTCAGTATTTATTATAGGTAATACTTTTTTTAAATTTTCACCAAATACCTTTGATTTTAAATTACCTTCTCTTGCAAATAAACTATTTATGTTACCTCTAAGAGTGTTAATTTCACCATTATGAATTATATATCTATTAGGATGAGCTCTTTTCCAACTAGGAACAGTATTCGTACTATATCTTGAATGCACCATTGCTATTGAAGACTCTACTTTTGCATTTGTTAAATCTTTATAAAAGTTTTTAAGTTGTCCTGATAGAAGTAATCCTTTATAAACAATTGTTTTACATGAAAGTGATGAAATATAAGCATTCTCAGTAACTAGCTCTTTTTCGAATCTTCTTCTTAATATATATAATCTTCTTTCAAATTCTTTAAAGTCTTTAATTTCAGAAGGCCTCTCAATTATAACCTGCTTAAAACATGGCATTGATGAAATAGCAAAACTTCCTAATTCTGCTGGATTTATTGGAACCTCTCTCCAAGCTAAAATCTTAAGTCCTTCTTCTACACATAGTTTTTCAAAAATTCTTATACAATTTTCTCTATCAAACTCATCTATTGGTAAAAAGAACATTCCAACTGCATATTCTTCTTCTTTTGGTAATATAACACCTAATCTCTGGAGTTCTTCTTTAAAAAATCTGTGGGGTATTTGGAATAGTATACCTGATCCATCCCCAGTCTTCCCATCTGCTCCTGTTCCACCCCTATGTTCTAAATTAATTAAAATATTTAACGCATCTTCTACAGCCTTATGAGTTTTTTTCCGTCAATATTTACAACTGCACCTATTCCGCATGCATCATGTTCAAATGAACTTCTATATAGTCCTATATCTTTATGCATTTTTATCCTCCTTTCAATATTTTCTTATAGACAAATAGAGTTTTATACTAATCCTATTAATTTAATTAAATAGATTAGTATAAAACTTAGTTATTTATCTGATAAAATTTTGTTTGAAAAATCAACCATTTTTAAGCCTAGATCCATACTACATTTTTGGATATATCGAAATGCTTCATTTTCAGTTAATCCTTTTTGTTGCATAAGTAAACCTTTTGCTTTTTCAATGACTTTTCTTTCTTTAATTTTTGTCTCTAGTACATCTACCTTTTCTTTTAGTTTTCTTACTTTTCGCTCACTTTGATAAATCATATCTAATGAATTTATTAATATAGAATTATTTATGGGACTAGATATACAAAATATATCTGTTTCTTCTTGAACAAAAGACTTATATGGCTCATTTACTACTGCAAGAAAACTACACATTTCTCCAATATTATTATATATATCTATTAAATTCATATCCTTAAATTTGTAACCACTAATAACTATAGAAGGTGATAGTTGTCTTATAGCACGTATAAGTTCATTTCCATAAGTGCATACAGTTAAAACATTATAGCCACTTCCCATTAAAACAGCTTTGATTTTTTGTCCTATGTCTTCATTATTTAGTGCAACTATAACATCTATTGCCATTTACATTGCTCCCTTACAAGTAAAAATTAATATTGTTTTAAATAGTTATCTAGCTCCCACATATGAACTTTACTTCTATAATCATCCCATTCAACTTTTTTTGCTTTTATATAATTGTTGAAAGTATGCTCTCCTAGTGTTTTCTTTACTAATTCACTCTCTTCCATATATTTAATAGCTTCTTCTAAGCTGCCTGGTAAGTTATCAATACTTTCTAATTCCCTTTCTTCTGCTGTCATTTTAAATATATTTTTTTCTATTCTTGTAGGTGGAACTAAGTTATTCTTAATACCATCAAGTCCAGCGGCTAAAAGACATGCTAGAACTAAGTAAGGATTTGCACTTGGATCTGGACATCTAAGTTCAATTCTAGTACCATTTCCTCTTGAAGCAGGAACCCTTATTAAAGGACTTCTGTTTTTTGCAGACCAAGCTATATAAACTGGAGCTTCATATCCTGGAACTAGTCTCTTATATGAATTAACTAGTGGATTAGTTATTGCTGATATCCCCTTAATATTCTTAATTAAACCGGCTATAAAACTATAAGCTGTTCTACTTAATCCTAATTCATCATTTTCATCCACAAAAGCATTTTTCCCATCTTTGTTTAATGACATATTTATATGCATTCCTGAACCATTTATACCAAAGAAAGGCTTAGGCATAAATGTAGCATGTAACCCATGTCTTTGAGCTATTGATTTAACAACCAACTTAAATGTCATTATATTATCAGCAGTTGTTAAAGCATTTTCATACTTAAAATCTATTTCATTTTGTCCTGCTGCAACTTCATGATGTGAAGCTTCTATTTCAAAGCCCATATCTTCTAAAACTAAGCTAATATCTCTTCTAACATTTTCTCCAGCATCTAAAGGACTTAAATCAAAGTATCCTGCATCATCTTGAGTTTTTAGTTTAGGATTTCCATACTCATCCGTATCTAATAAGAAAAACTCACATTCAGGTCCAACATTCATTGAATATCCTAAAGCCTCTGCTTCTTTCAAAACATTTTTTAAAACATTTCTTGGATCTCCTTCAAATGGTGTTCCATCAGGTCTATATACATCACATATTAAACGTGCAACTTTACCTTGTTGCGGTCTCCATGGAAAAATTACAAAGCTATCTAAGTTTGGTCTTAAATACATATCTGATTCTTCTATTCTAACAAAGCCAGATATAGATGAACCGTCAAACATTATTTGATTATCTAAAGCTTTTTCTAATTGTCTATCTGTTATTGCAACATTTTTTAATGCTCCAAAAATATCAGTAAATTGTAATCTAATAAATTTAACCCCATTTTCTTCTACTAATTTTTTAATATCTTCTCTTGAATATTTTGGCATAAAGTACTCCCCCTTAAATTTTTTATAAAAAAAGGCGAACAATAGAAAGCTTTCTATTGAACGCCGTTGTTCAAGTTATTTTTTACCATTATATTATTATTTTATTTATTTTGCAACTATTTTTTTAAAATTTTTTTTAATAAACTTCATTATTTCTATATATTTTATATTATTTGTTTAGAATATCTATTATAATCGTAAAATAAACTAAGAAAGTTTATTAACAAATCTTTTTATTCTCTTTACTGCTTCAATCAAATCTTCGGTAGAAGAAGCGTAACATGCTCTTATATATCCTTCTCCACATTCGCCAAAAGCATTACCTGGAACCGCTAGAACCTTCTCTTCCATTAATAATTTCTCACAAAATTCATCTGAACTCATTCTTGTTGATTTTATGCAAGGAAAGACATATAATGCCCCCATTGGCTCAAAACAATCTAATCCCATTTCTCTAAACCCTTCAACAAGGATACGTCTTCTTCTATTATATTCTCTAGACATTTCTTTAACACTATCATCACCATTTTTCAGCGCTTCTATAGCTGCATATTGAGCAGTTGTTGGTGAACACATTATTGCATACTGATGTATCTTTTTTAAGGCCTCTATTAATATTTTATTTCCACAAACATAGCCTAATCTCCAACCAGTCATTGCATAAGCCTTAGAAAATCCATTTATAACTAATGTTTTATCTCTTACTTCACTAAAACTAGCAATTGAAAAATGATCTTTATCATAAGACAATTCAGCATAAATTTCATCAGATAAAATTATTATTTCTCTATCTTTTAACACATCAACTATATCTTTTAACTCGTCTTTTGTCATAATAGCTCCAGTTGGATTATTAGGAAATGGAATTATTACAACTTTTGTTTTAGGGGTTATAGCTTCTTCTAAAAGTTTAGCTGTTAATTTAAACTCATCCTCAGCTCTTAAATTAATTATTTTAGGTGTAGCACCACAAAATGTTGCACATCCTTTATATGCCACAAAACTAGGCTCTGGAATTATAACCTCATCTCCAGGTCCTACAAGGGCTCTTAATGCTAAATCTATTCCTTCACTTCCACCAACAGTTACTAATATTTCGCTAGATGAATCATAGTTTAGGTTAAACCTTCTATTTAAATATTTTGATATTTCTTCTCTTAATTCAATAAAACCAGCATTAGAGGAGTAATGAGTTTGTCCTTTTTCTAATGAATAAATACCTGCTTCTATAACATTCCATGGAGTAACAAAATCAGGTTCTCCAACACCTAAGGATATAACATCATCCATTTCATTGATTAAATCAAAATATTTTCTTATACCTGATGGCGGCATATTCCTAACATTGTCTAATATCATATCTTCTAAAATCATATAAAAATAGCCTCCCTATCTTCAGTTTTTCTTTCCTTAAATATAGTTCCATGATCTTTATATTTCTTTAGTACAAAGTGTGTAGCAGTACCTGTTACATATTCTTGAACTGCAAGCTTTTCAGATACAAATAAAGCTACCTCTTTCATTGTTTTCCCTTCTACAATTACAGTTAAATCAAATCCACCTGAAGACATTAAATAACATGCTTTAACTTGCTTAAATTTATATATTCTTTCTGCAACTTTATCAAATCCAGCACCTCTTTGAGGGGTTATCTTAACTTCTATTAAGGCTGTAACTGTTTCCTTACCTGTATTTTCCCAATTGATAAGAGCCGTATATCCTGCTATTATGCTTTTTTCTTCATAGTCCCTTATGGCTTCTCTTACTTCCTCTATTGTTTTTCCTGTCATTAATGCAATTTCTTCATCACTGTACCTACTGTTTTTTTCCAATACTTCTAAGATCTCATCCATTTTAAATACCTCCATATAAAAAAATAAGTCCTTCATCCACACAAAGGGACGAAGGACACTGTTTCGCGGTACCACCCTAATAAGTAAAATTTAATTTACTCACTCAGCTTGAATATATACAATATTCAATTCTCTATAACATGAGAAAACGTCAATATCTAATTAAGAATTTACATTCTTATTTTTCAATACGAGATTCAAAGGCTGCTTCATTTAACATATCATACTAATTTTCCACCTAAATATAGCTCTCTTTAATGCTTAGTTAAAATACTCTTCCTTATCATTATCTTTTAAATATTCTATTTTTTATTATTATAATAACAAAGTAACAAAACTTCAATAGGTTTTTTATATAAAAAGTAAATTATTTTTATTATTATCTGATTCTTAAATTTTTGTTTCCTTCATCATTTGAAAAAATAAGAGAAAACAAAATACTAAACAGTAAAATAACTAGTATTAATAATATTGAAATTGATACAGAAATTTCAATATTAAAATATAAAATTAGGAGCTTTAAACCTGTAAACATTAGTATTAATGCTACTCCATATTTCATAAATTTGAACATTCCATTTAATCTATTAAGTATATAATACATACTCCTTAAACAAATAATAGCAAATATATTTGAAGTATATACTATAAGCGGATTTTGAGTTATAGAAAAAATTGCAGGAATAGAATCTAAAGCAAACAATACGTCTGAACTTTCTATTATTATTAAAATTATAAACAATGGTGTAGCATAAAGCCGTTTATTTATTTTTACAAAGAATTTATGCCCTTCTAATTTATCATGAATAGGTATAACCTTTTGGAAAACTCTAATAATCGGATTTTTACTAAAATCAATATTATTATCGCTATGAAACATCATTTTAGCACCACTAAATATTAATATAATTCCAAATATATATATTATAAAATGGAATTTATTTATAATTTCTATACCTAATATTATAAATATAAGTCTTAATACCATTGCTCCTAATATTCCATATTTTAAAACTCGTTGTTGAAACTCTAATGGTATTTTAAAAGTCGAAAATACCATTAGGAACAAAAATAAATTATCTAAGCTAAGAGACATTTCAATTATATATCCACCTAAAAATTCAACAGCTGGTTTTAGTCCAAATGAGAGATATATGTATATATTAAATATTATAGCTAGTCCTATCCAAAATATTAAATTAAAAAAAGATTTTTTACCCTCATATAAATACACTTCCTAAAAGATTATTCTTGGTATTATATGAAAATTAAATTTAATTTATTTCAATATAGATAAAAAAGTCGTCAAAGCGAGCTTACCGAACCGTCGATTTTTTTGTTCATGTGCATTTCCAAAGTTTGCCTGAGGAAAATCTCGTCTGTTCACTTTATTCTATTTTTTTACTCTATAGGAATAACTTTAACAACTTATATCCCATAAATGACTTATCTAAAGATTTTTAAGATATAATTTCCTATAAAGTAAAAAAGGAGCTACCATATGATAGCACCTAAATATAATTATTATACTTCACCAATAAGAGAAAATGGTTGAGCTCTTACTATCTTAACATTTACTAAGTCTCCAGCTTTTATATTCTCTCCAACAAAATTAACTAATTTTCCATTTCTTGTTCTTCCAGTTAATTTAGTTTCATCATTCTTACTCGGACCTTCTACTAATACTTCTACAACTTTTCCTTCATATACCTTATTACTTCTTATAACACCATCATTTACAGCTTTAATAAGTCTATCAAATCTATGGTGTTTATCAGCATCAGGAACTTGATTCAACATCATATCAGCAGGGGTATTGTTTCTTCTTGAATATATGAAAGTAAATGCAGAATCATATCCAACTCTTTCCACTAAATCTAAGGTTTCTAAGAAATCTTCTTCAGTTTCTCCTGGGAAACCAACTATAATATCTGTTGTTAATGATACATCTGGAATTTCCTTCTTTATCATATCTACTAACTCTAAATAGTATTCTTTAGTATAATGTCTGTTCATCTTCTTAAGTATTTTATCAGATCCACTTTGAACAGGAAGATGAATTTGTTCACATAACTTATCACATTCCTTTATTGCTAAAATAACATCCTTATTTAAATCTTTTGGATGAGATGTCATAAATCTTACTCTTTCTATACCATCAACTTCATTTATTTTTCTTAGAAGCTTAGCAAAATCTATATTTTCCTCTAATTCTTTTCCATAAGAGTTAACATTTTGCCCTAAAAGCGTTATTTCCTTATAGCCTTTTCCTACTAAATCCTTTATTTCATTTATAATATCATCTGATTTTCTACTTCTTTCTCTGCCTCTTACATATGGAACTACACAGTATGTACAGAAATTATTACATCCATACATTATAGTAACAAAAGCCTTTACATCACTTTGTCTATCTATCGGTACTCCTTCTACAATATCTGTTTCCTTATTAAATATTTCTTTAACCTGAACTCCTTCTGTTCTAACTCTATTTAAGTATTCTGGAAATTTATACGCGTTATGCGTTCCAAATATTATGTTAACATGTGGAAATTTCTTTAAAATTTTATCTGCCATACCTTCTTGTTGCATCATACATCCACATACTGCAATTATTAAATCAGGATTTTTCTTTTTTAAATGTTTTAACTCACCTAAGTTACCAAAAACTTTATTTTCAGCATTTTCTCTTACACAACAAGTATTATATATAATTATTCCTGCTTCTTCCAAAACTTCTGTTTTAGTATATCCAACCCTTTTTAGCATACCAGATAATTTTTCTGAGTCTTCCTCGTTCATCTGACAACCGTACGTTTGAATAAAGAAGTGTTGTTTTCCCATATTCTCTATATTCATATTTTTAAGTTCTTCTTTAAAATCAATAGCCATTATTTCTTCATCCTCCAACCTTAACCTTTATATACATTCTAATGTATTATAACAAAATAATTACATAAAATAAAGTAGGTCAATTAAAACAAACTTCTTAAATTAATGCAGGTAGTTTAGTAATGAATGTACTTATAGTTTTCTCCCGTCCTCTTATGATATTAAGACTATGCCATACAGGCATTTTTATTAGATCGTCTATATTAAATTCATTTCCTATCTCTTCCTTAAGTAAATTAAAGTTTTCTTTCTCACACCCAGCTAGTAGCATAAAATTACATCCAGTTCCCTTTAATGGCTCCCATAGCCTTCCGAACTGTTTTAAGAATTGGCATGTAAATACATAGGTTGTCCTAAATTTTCTGTCTTCTGCTACATTCTTTATCATAAGACTTGCACTATTATCTAATTGATGTATTTCATCAAGCATTATATGAACTACTTTCCTCTTCTCCCTATTTGGTATTAACGCAGCTCTCTTCTGCCCTGCTAGCTTCATTCTACTTAGAAAATATGTCATAACAATATCCTTTAATTCATAATCGGTGAAATAATCTTCTGGCATTAACACTAATACAACCTTATTTTGTTCAAATATATCAACGAAGTTAACATTATTTCTATCTATTCCTAAAAGCATTTCCTCCGTTCTGCTATCTCTCATAAGAGCATTAAATCTATCTAATACCCTATCCGCTTTTTCATTAGTCCCTACTGCATTTACTTTTCCATTCTTACTTACCTTTACTTCATCTAGGGACTTCATAATTTCAAACCTAAAATCATCTTCTCTATAAATATTCATTTCCTTTACTTTTTCAATTACAGTATATCTAAATCTATAGTTAGTAAGCACTTTATAAATAGAGTACATATCAGTATATCCAGCTAAAAAGGTTAAACTACAGGCTGATATTAATATATTCCTCATGTTAGCTGTAAGTGGTTGTGCATCACCTATATTTATTGTATTTATGAACTTCTCTATCAACATACAATAATCTGATGCAAATCTTTTTATTGTTCTTTCGTATTCTTCATCTTTTGGAATTGTATCAATATTCAACTCTGGATAATCAAATGTAAAACCTTTGCTAAGATCTAATATACTAACATCTTCTTTAGGAATATGCTTTGCTACTTCCCATGCATTTTTATTATTTTCTATATAATCAAAGTATATAATGCAATCTCCACCTTTCCATGCATTATATACATACTTTTCAAAATAAGTACTCTTTCCTGCTCCCTTTACAGCTACAATAGCTTTAGATAAACATAGCAAATCTTTTATTCTACTCCAGTAAGCTTCACCTTTGCCGCCATATATATTCCCTATAGGAATATATCCATCCTGCAGCTCCTTAGGTATATTTATCTCTGCAAAATCTAATCTTTCCATACCTAGTTCTTTTTGAAGTGTTATTTGTGGGAGTTGTAGTAAGTTCTGAAGTTCTGATACGCTTAATATCATTTTCATATCGTTTAAAGGTCTCCAAAACAACTCTCTATTTTCTATTCTTTTTAAGTTCTCTTTAGTGTTCTTAATATATCTTAATTCAAGCGTATTATCTAAATCTATACATCCAAAGCAATTAGAAAACTGCTCCATTATAAAATTTCTTCTACTTTCACTTCTAGAATACATTATTCCTCTTATAGATGTTTCAAAACCTTTTTCACTTCCTTTTTCAAGGGTTGCCCTTCTCAACCCTTTTTCTCTTCTAATTAAGTTTACATCATCATCTGTTGTGTCTATTTTTTCAACGCCATCTGGCCCGAATATAATTTCTTCAAGACAATATAATAATTCAAGTGCTCCATCTAAAGTAACATTTCCAAATATTCTAAATATATCTTTTAATTTAAGTTGAAATTTTTTAGGCATTTTACCATTTTTAAATTTAGTATAAGCTTGTGTATAGTTCTGCCACCAATCACTAGTTAAAGGCTCAATAATTACTTGATATATAAATTTCTCATCCTCTTTAAGATGTCTTTTTAAATCCAATATATATTTAAGTGGTTCAAGTCCTTTGTTAGTAGTTTTAAGTGAAAACATAAAATGTTCTTTATTTACTACTTCAGCAGCAGTCATATTTTTATCTATTTCTATATTATATTCTTTCATATCATCATCAAATTTAATTTTATCTATATACTTAGTATAAATCTTTTTAGTACTTTCTAAATTCC
>NZ_ASRV01000194.1 GCF_000401215.1 Clostridium sartagoforme AAU1
TATTAGATTTAGGTCTTTATTTTTTTATTAAAAATCAAATTCTATCTTATCTTTTTCGTAATAACTTCGTATAGCATACATTATACGAAGTTATACGACTAATATCCTAAATTCAATATTTTTAGAAGTCATTTCTATTTCATAAATAAAATTGTTTTGTAGTATTAATAAATCTGTATCTTCTTTAGATTCTAATAATTTTTTTACAATATCTTTTCTTACAAGATTTTTTAAATTTATTGGTTTCCCTTCTTCCATAAACTTATCTATACAAGTAAAATTATATCTCTCTGTGTAAGGCTTAGGTTTATACAATGCCTTTACTAAATCCTTGATATTATCATTCTTTAAAGTACTATGCGGAATTATTTTTAATCCTTTCATACTCCATAACTCCCCCTAATAATTGATTATATATTATGTACTATCAACTCTACCAATTAAGGTAGAGCTTACTCTTAAAGTGATTTTCTAAGTTCTACACCTATCATTTCTAATAGTCCAAGCAAAAAAGGTACGAATTGTAATCCTATATACCCTATACAAGCCCATTTAATTACTTCTAATCCTTTAGACTTTTTCCCCATTATTATCATTATAAAGCCTGTTATAATCATCATATATGTTACTGGATAACCTAAACCAGCTAGTAATTCTGTAATAGGGCTTACTATAACTTTTAATTTATTACTAAATCCTCCTAATGTATCTGCATATACATAAGTACTATTGGTTAATATACTTAATCCTACTCCAGTTGCTATCTTATAATAACTTGCTACCATTTTATCTTTCTTAACTAAATTCAAAAACTTATACTCCATTTTTCTCAATTTATCTTCATCAGGAACTTTATTTTTTAAATCTTCTATATAATCCTTATATCTTCTTATTTTTTTATCGAATATAACTTCACCATCTTTATTTATAATACTTATTTCCATTCTAATCTCCTTACTACATCATTAATGATCCTAAAATTTCTAAAGCTAGGCCAATCAAATAGCTAAGAGTTCCCCACCTGAAAACCTTAGTATATTTAACCATCCATAGTAATATTCCAAGCATAATAACAACTATAGCAACTTCCTTGACAATAATTCCTGTAGCTGCAATACCTATGCCTATTCCTGAAGTTGTCCATGAATATATGTTTTGCCAGATACCATTTAACCAATTTAACATTTTCAATTCCTCCTAATATTTTTTTCGTTTTTTGGATATACTTAAAATACAAACTCACTTAATAAGGAGAACAATATGAATACCCAAAATAATGATTTATTCAGTAAATTTCTTATAGGTTTTGGTTATTTTCTAATAACTTTAGGATTTTTATCGTTAATTTCTAAAATAATTGTTAATTTATAACTAAATCATGCAACTTTTTAAAAGTACCTGAATATACTTCTATTAGAAGTTTCCATTAGCCTAACTCTAGCCCATTAGATTTAGGCTTATTTTTTATTAAAAATCAAATTCTATCTTATCTTTTTTATTGGTTTCTTTATTTTCCATATCTTTTTTAATTAACTCTTTTATATAAATGCTTGGAGAAAGTTTCCCTTTTACAAACTCATATAATTCAATTTCAGTATCTTTAAAACTTATACCTATCTTCTTCATCTAAATATCTCCTTTGCATATTCTCCATAGGCTATTGCATTAGCCATAAATGAATTTTTAACTAGATAAGCTTGTGGTATTCTATTTTTAAATGGTTTATAAAGTTTCTCTGCACCACCACCTATTAGTACTACATCATTAGTCTTTAAAGAATAATCAACTTGCACTCTTCTAACAATATTCTCTACAAACTCTTTAAAGCTATCTAGGTTAACTTTTTTTCGTTCTCCGTATATAAATAAACCGTTGGCTAATATTCTATTAGAATCTTCTACTTTGAGATCTAGTCCGTAAGTGCTGTTAATGCTATTTATAAAATTATTCTCTAAATTTTGAATTCCTAATGGTAAACTAATAGGTTGTCTTATTCTTCTTTTATTTCCTTCTATAATTAATAAACAAATATCAGTAGTCCTTCCACCTATATCAATTAGTATTCCTTGATAATCATTAGGTACAGCCATGACTCCTTCTGGTAGTACATCAACATCATCTACTAACTTACTCAGTATAATTCTATTTATGAGATACTCTTTATCTTCCTTGTACTGACTTAAAGGTAATCCAACTACAACCTTATTTCTTTTATCTGTTGTGCTTTTATCTATAGCTCCTTGAAGTAAGTATAATATGTTTTCTCTATATGCCTTTCTATACTCTGTATCAAATTCTCCCTCCCCTAAGTAAATCTTTTTATTTTCTACTGTTATAAAATCCTTATTTTCTATTCCACCATCACAAGATACCTTTGATAGAAAACTAACCCCTTTACTGCTTTTAGTGTAATAATTTCCTAAATCTACTCCTAAAATCATTAAATCATTTCCTTTCTTTTCTTCTACTTGATATATATTTATGCTCGTTATCTCAAAAAGTTTCCTGTTGGAAGAAAAAAAGTAAAAAAAATAAAGCTACTATTTTTTAGTAGCTTCTTCTTGCATCTTTTCTAATAATAATTGCTTTATATATGCACTCTCTCCAAGTAATTTTGATTTTTCTTTTAAAAAATTGTATATTTCATTTTCTAAATTATTATCTTTAAAGCTTATACCTATCTTTTTTGCCATAAAATCCCTCCTATAGGTATATATTACCATATATAGGTAATAATTAAAATGAGGTGATTGTATGAAAAGAGAATTTATTAAAATAGATTTAGCTATTAAATTAAGTATTATAGCTTTAATAATGTTAATATTGCCTATAATATAAAAAGCACTTGGAATTACCCTAAGTGCTTTATCTCCTTTAAAAATTCTTTATGCAATTTTTCTTCTGCTTCTTTTCTAGCTTTAACTGCATCTTCAAACTTTTCATAAGTTCCTAAATTATAAGACTTTCTTTTAAAAACTATTTGTGCTAACCACTTACCGTTTTTCTTCTGACTAACACCCCTAACTCCACTTTTATTAGCTTTGCTTAATTTCTTGCTTTTTAAATATGCTATATTTGTTCCATCTACTTGATATTTCTTTATATTATTATTTAATCTATTTTCATAATATTCTTCTCTTAAACAACCGCAGCTCTTTTTTTCTCCGTTCCTCAATCTATTTGAAGGAACTTCTACAATGTTTCCACAGTCGCATTTACACTGCCATACTACCCATTTATAATATTTCCCTGTAACCTTTATAGGAGTTAATTTCCCAAACCTTTGATTAGATATATCTTTATATTTTGCCATACACTCTCTTCATAGCCTCTCTAGTGATTAGCGTTATTCTTCCTGCTTTTCTATAGTCAATACCAGGTATAAATTTTTCAGCTTTTATAGCTGCCCTTATAGCCCCTTCGCTTTTCCCCCATAATTCCGCAGCTTCATTTACTGTCATTACTTCATCTATTTCAAATATTACATTGTCTCTAGCATCTGATTCTGAATTTTTGCCATCTTTGGGATTATATATTATGGCATTATCATCAATTATAAATTCATAATCCCCTTCATATTTATTTATACAATTTACTCTCCCTATAACTGATAGATTTTCAGTTAAATCATATATACACTCTCCGTCTTTTACATCATCCCAAATCGTAGAATTCTCTAATAAAAACTCTTTAGTTTCCTCTTTTAAATCTCCCCATCTAATGCCTATTAATTTATTCATTATTGACCTCCAACATTTTTATTTGCTAGTTTTGAAGAGATCTAGCAACTCTATTAACTTATAGTCCCAAAGTTTCTTTTACAGCATATCCGATTACTAAGTCTAAATTAACTTTGCTTAATTCGCTTTCTAATTTGTAATCATTCATTTTCTTTAATGCATAAGCAAAGTTATCAATATAATATTTAGCACTTTCTTCATTTTCTAACTTTTCCTTTGCTGCTTTTGCTTCTTCTAACATTCTTAAAGTTCTTTTCTTTCCTCTTTCTTCGTGTGCTTGTTGTCTTTCAGCTAATAAAGCGTTTACTCCACTCATTACAACCTCTCTAATATTGTTTGCCCAAGCAACTTGTTTTTCACTGCCCTTTAATTCTACCATTTCATTTCCTCCTTCTTGAAGATAAGCTAAACATAAGCCTAATTGGAATTTATAATCAACTGTTGGATATTGAGCTTTTATTTCCTTTGTCATTTTATGAGCCTTTATCATTAATTCTTTCTTAGTCATTTTAACTTACCTCCATTTATTTTTTAATTTCCTTCACCTTATGATATAATTTTACTACGTTTAAACGTATTTGTAAATACTTTTTATAAATATTTTTACTTTTAATCGTAATTTGTTTTTTCTGCAAAATAAAAAAGCTAGTAAGTAAGATTTCTCCTACCTACTAACCTTAATGACTACTTTCCTAATTTCTCGCAATATTCTATAGCTTTATCTAATGTTTCCTTTCTGTCTTTTCCTTTAATCTCTACATTAGTATATCCACTTTTATTCTTAGCTTCTCCAACTGCAATTGCTGTTTTATATTGGCTGTAAAAAGCATATGGCCTTAAACAATTAATAGTTGGACAGTTTAATCTATCAGCCATTATTTCTGCTATAGCTTGATCTGTTGAATTTGAATATTGAATTATATAATCCACTTTTACTTCCTCCTTGATTGCATTATTTATTTTTTTATTACTTATTGCTTCCGCTATAACTTTTCCTATAATATCTGGCCCTAATCTTTTATATAGAGCAACATCTTCTGTAGCTTCTACAAAACATACCTCCACAATAATGCTCGCCATATTAGTTGCCCTTAGTTCATATAGCTGATTACTTTCCTTTACTCCTCTGTTTATAAAGCCTAATCCAGCTATAGCATTTACTATTCTTGCTGCTATTTCTTCATCTAACTTAATATTATCTGACTTACTATATACCCATGTTTCAGTTCCTATTGCTCCATTATAGCTGTTATAAGCTTTATTAAAATGAATAGATATAAATAAATCTGCACCCCAATTATTAGCCTTACTTACACCATAGACTAAATCACTATTTGAATCCATGTTACCTGGAGTTACATCTAATACATCATGTCCTAATTGTCTTAAATAATTAATTACGGAATCTTTTACTTTTCTATCTTCTGTTGTTTCATCTATTAATCCACTTGCCCCTGGTGCTTGAAAGTTGTGTCCTCCCCTTACTGCTATTTTCATATTTACCAGCCTCCTTGTAATTTATATTATGAAAAGTAATATATTATTGTTCAAAATAAAGAAGCAAGATTTACTCCTGCTCCTTAGTTTCTTTTATGGCTTGCCTAGTTGAACTTTGTCCAAAATAAAAAGCTATAACCATACTAAATATAGTTAAAAATTCAGTAGATCCTATTAACCCTTTTAAAGCTAATATTGAAAATACTATAGTTAATATCAAAGCTATTATCTTTTTAATTTGTAATAATTTCTTTAATGTTTCCATCTTTATCACTTCCTTTCTTCAACTTTAATTTTTATTTCTTTAACATCTTCTTGAATGTTTTCAACAACACTAAATTTATTTGCCATTGCATCTAATAGATCCTGGTATCTCTTTTCTCTCTCCCCTGTTGTTTTTAGAACATAGATTAATAGAAATACAAATAATGCATATCCTAATCCTTGCCCTATTGCTGCTTGCATTAAAGCATCCATCTTGCACCCACTTTCTTGTAATAAAAAAAGACCTTAATGGTCTACTATTGATTAATTATTAAATTCTTTTCTTCCTCTGTAATACGTCCTTTAGTGACCATATTATCTAAATAAACTATATCTATATTGCCTAATTTATATTGTATTCTTAAAAATTCAAACATCTAAAGCACCTCCAATAAAGCCATTTCTAAAGCTGCAATTCTTTCTAACTCTGTAGGTTTAGTAGGCACTTCAATAACTTCTAATGTATATTCTTCTATATAGTCAAATAATCCTTTGCCTGTTGGATTTTCTTTGCTCCTAAATTGCTTCCCTTGATTTTGTAATTCGAAAAATCTATTGTAATCCTCAAGAGTTATTGATATATCTGTATCTAATATTTTATGAACCCCCTCAACTACAAACCCGAAATTATTATTTTCAAGCCTAAGAAAATATTTACTATCCATTCTAAATCTCCTTAATATCCTATTGCTAAATAGTTTAAACCAACTCCAGTTGTTGTTCCAACGTCTATTACAAAATTATTTTTAGTTTTGCTTGCTACTTTAATAGCAATTTGATGAGTAGTACATATCGGAATAACTGCTAGACATACATTCGGAAATCCTATTTTAAAATTAGTCCCCCACCCACTCTGTAATCCTGCATTATTTCCCCATTGCAATATAAATCCATTAGGAAGGGGAGTGTATCCGGTATTATCTTGAGAATAAGCACTTAAAATTAAAGATAAGGTCGATATCCCTCTAGCATTTATAATAGTTTCTAAATATCTGCCATCAGCATTTCTTCTATTATCTTCTACTAACCTTAATCCGTCTGAATAATAATATCCATTATGAATATATTCTTGGCTACCTGAATAATCTAATTGGTTAATGCTTATTCCATTTGAGTAAACAATCATTTCTTTAGTTCCACCTGATGGGTATGTTATTCCATCCCAATTTACATTACCCGAAGTAACTCTCATAGTTCCATCTTTTAAGAAAACTCCATTCTTACTTACAGTAAATATATTGGCATTAGAAGCATTTTTAACTTGTATATTACCGTTAGTATTGCCGCCTACTGCAAGAGTATTTTGTACAAATAAGTTTCCATCTGTATCTGCAGTTAATACTGTTGCTCCTGCCTTATTTTTAATAGTTAATGCACCATTCTTAATAGCAAGTCCGTTCTTATCCATAACAAATTGTGTAGTAGATATGGAAGATGTTCCAGCATTTATTGCAGAAGATATAGTTGTTGTAATAGCTGTTGCTGTTATATTTTGTTCTACAGAATTAACTCTTGTTGTTAGTCCACTTACACTACCATTTATAGTTGTTATAGAACTCTCTGTACTAGAAACTCTACTTGTTATACTATCAGTAGTAGCTTTTATCTCTGCAACCTTAGTATTTATAGTTGAGTTTACAGTAGTTATTTGTCCATCTGTATAGCTTTTAGCATCTGATACAGCTCCGCTCTTTGCATTATTAGCCTTTGTAGTTGCATCTGTACTAGCTGTATTAATTGCTGATGTTTTAGCTGTATTAATTCTAGTGTCAACTGTTCCTAATTGTGTTGTATGTGATGATATTGTACTTTCTGTACTACTTACTCTTCCTGTTATAGATGTTAAATCTACAGTTAATTGACTTACATTATTTTTAACTGTTTCTACTTTAGAATCTACAGCTTGAATAGATTGGTCTGTATCTTCTTGTGATGGTGTCCAGTCCGTAGCCTTGTTACCGTATTCTAACTTGACATTTCTAATTCTAAATGTAACACTTGCAGAAACATCTGCATTGCTATTGTAAAATTGAATTGAACCTGTACTACCTATACTCTCATGTGCCTGTTCAGGTATTGTTAGTGTTCTTTCAACACGATACCATTGATTTAGTTCACAGCCACTTTGCCCCACAATCGGTAAGGTGTGTTGGGTTACTCCTCGCCAAGCCCCTTCACTAGATGTTGGAGTACCCCCAGTATATCTTTGTCCAATCCAAAATTCGCTACGGGTTGAACCAACTGGAAAATCCCACTTTGTATACATTATTTCATATGACATAGTGACTTGTTTTCCTACTTTATAATCACGACATCCTAAAATAAAACCTTCTGTTATAACTACAGATGAATAGTTTTTTTTAGAAGTTAAAGTATGCTCCCCATATCCATTTTCAACAATATTAAAATTAGAAAAGAATCCAGTTTTAACATCTCCTTTGCCACCTTTTATATAATTCCTTCCACCAACCTCAATATCGTCAACAGCATTATTAACAATACTATTAACCTCTGTAGCTTCTACTTTTAATGCTATTTTATTATTTAATTGAGTAATAGAACTTTCTACTGTGCTCACTCTACTAGTTAAACTACTTACTTTCCCATCTACTGTGCTTAATTCTGTTTTTGTACTATACGTACTACTTACAGTTGTTTTAAATCCTTCTATATTTTGTTCTAAAGTAGCTTGCTTAGTTTCTACTGTAGTTACTTTTCCACTAAGATTATTTAGATTTACTTCTACTGCATTAGCTTTCGTGTCATCTGTATATTTAGACGCCTTTTCCCAATCTGCAGCAACATAAGAACCAGTAGCTCTAGCTACTTTACATTTCATTATTTCTCCAGATGGTCCACCTGTCCATATATCTCCTATTTTATAAGGGGTAGTAGGAGTAGATGTAAATACTTTAGCCTTACTGTCTGCGAGTGTGTTAGCGTTGTTAGCTGTATTCTGTGCATTAGTTACGTTAGTCCCTAAGTTGGTTATAGACGTTGTATGACTTGCTACTGTTGTATTAATCCCATCAACTGTAGCTTTAACACTTGTATAATTATTTTTTATAGTAGTTACATCACCTTTAATTATAGAACTTTCTGAAATCAATCCACTTATTTGTCCTTGTGCTACTGTAATTGCTGTTGTGTTTGCTTGTATTTTTTCTTCTACATCTTCTATAACTCCACTATAATCATTAACTACATCCCAACTACTTCCGTTATATCTCTTTAATACGCTAGGGTTTTTACTTGTATCTAACCACATTTGGTCTTTTACAGAACCTGTTGGAGCAGTAGTCCCTATACTTATATCATTTTCATCTCGTATTGTATATTGACTTATTGCTTTAGCCATTTTTTACTCTCCTTTCTAAATAAAAAATAGAAAGGCTTTATCCTCTCTATTCTACTTCAACTGAAAATGTAGCTTTTACATCAACATCTGCATCTCCCACAGCTAATGTTTTGCCAGTTTTGTAATTAACTCCAGTACCGCCAAAATTACTTACTAGATTGCCATTTTTATCATACTTAAACCACTTATACGTGTACTTAGTACCAGAGCTATCTATCTCATTTCCAGCTTGAAACAACTTAGCTGTAAGAGTTGTGCTACCTACTCCATTCTTGAATACATCTCCACCTGTGCTAGTTACACTAACTTGAATAGGGTCACTATTATCAATGAAAGAAATAGTATCTACGAAGGTTTGATTATAGGTATTACTTGCACTATCTGTATCTTTTATAATACATTTGAAGGTTGCAAAACTGCTTACTGCTCCTGAAAAAACTGTCAATGTATTAGTGGTGACTCCAGTTGTAACATTGGCTGTTTCTGTTAACTTTCTCCAGCCAATTCCTCCGCCTTGATCTGTTGATACACTAGAATCTTGCTGATACCATTGATAGGTTACATTTGTATTATCAATTACCGAACCCCTCCAAAGGTCACATTGAGCCTTTAAGCTTGTTACAGAACTGTTCTTAAATACATTACCATCTGGTGACCAAGCTATAGCATCTGCTATACCTCCACCATTTACAACTCTTGAAAAAGATATACTCATCTTGTGGACTAAGTCCAAGTTAGTTGTTGGGTCTTTATAAGTTACTTCACATATCCAATCCTTACCCGGTAATCCTGCTAACACATTAGCCTTAACTGTTAATATGTGAGATTTAGTACCACTTAAGGCATAATTGCCAGCTGTTGTTATTGCAGTTGAAGAACCCGCTTCAAACCATTTTACAGATGTAACCTCTGTGCTTGTTATTATATCCGTTGTTGTTCCAAGCTTATAAAGTGAAGGGGTAAGAACTAAATTTGCACCAGCCCAGTTAGGTGTATAACTTGAGTTATCTGGATTATACATTTGTGTTTTAGGATGATTAGATCCTATAAATCCCGTTAAAGTTAATGCGTCATTATAATCTATAATACTTATTTGCCCCGTTGCTATTGCCATTTATATTCCTTCTTTCTTTTTATTTATCTCTCATTACTCTAATATTTCACAATTAAATGTAGCTCGTACATTCACATCATCTTTAGTTATTGTAACTTCTTTAGTTCCTCCAAAGTGAGCATTGTTCCAAGCAACATCCCCCGCACTATCATTAGACACCCTTGTCCATCTGAATCTATTAGCATCTATAGTATCTGTAATATCTTCCTTACCTTTTCTAACTATAGCTATAAGCTTTGTGCTAATTTCTCCATTCTTAAATATATTTCCATTAACACTTATAATCTCTACGTCATAATTAATATTTGTCTTAAGTTCATTAAAAGCTATATTAAGACTTTGACCCGTTTCATCAAGTTCAACTTTACTAGATTTTATAAGCTCGTAGTCACCTTCATTTAATCCTGTTATCAATGAAGTATAATTTATTTTATCTTTTCCTATCGCATTATCTGCAACCATTTTTTCTTTAATAAGTCCATCTGTAATAGCTTTTTCTTTTATTCCAGTATGGTCTATTAATGTAGTAGTTCCATCTTCCCCACGCAAAATAAAGTTAAAATTCCCTTGGTTATCTTGTCCCATTTGAATCCTAACTTTATTATTTCTATCTTTAAATTGTTGTGTTGCTCCTACAATTTCTATCCCACCATTATCAGATACAATTCTAAACCTATTGGTAGAAATATCTCCTGCTAATACTTTATTTAGACTTACTGTATCTATCATTGCATCTTTTATTACGGCATTATCTATTACTACATTACTAGATGTAATATTTAAGAACTGACCGCTTTCTCCTGTAATGAATTTAGAAAGTAAAGTTTGTAGGTTTAAAGTTCCACCTTCTGCAACTTCAAATTTTATATTACCTGCAGTTAAGTCTGTTACTTCTATTTTCTTAGCTATAGCTGTGTCTATCTCAGCGAATTTAATATTAGCAACATCTACATTTAATTTATTTACAGTTAAACTTCCTACAGTCCCTTCAAGAGCTGTGAATTTATTCATTTCAACTTTATTGATTGTAAGTTTCTCCACTGCTTTTGCAATAGCATTTTCGCTTACTGTCCCATTGTCGCTAGTTATATTATTTACTGTATCTACTGCATCTTGATACTCCTTTTGAATATCTTCAAAATTTAAAATCGTATTAGCAACTTCACATGTATTTCTTTCAGGCTCGTCTGGGTATTCTTTTATCTTAACTATCCTTTGCTTTTCTCTTATTCCATTTTCTTTAGATACAAGATAGATAGTATCTCCTAAACTATAATCTAATATATTTTTATACTTAATATTTAACTTAGCTAAGTCAATAATATCTACTTTATAAGCGACTCTAGGCTTACTTAACTCATTTAACTTTATTGTTGCATCTTCTAATAAACTAGTAGCAACTGTGTATCTTTCATCTTTCCAAATAAGAGTTTTAACCTTAGTAGAATACTGATAGTTTTCTAAATAGTCTTTGCCATTAACATTAATCTTAAGTCCATCTTTCCCAACAGGCTTAATCCTGGTAAAGAAATCATAGCTATCATTATTAATATCAATTTTTCTAAGGTTTAAATCCTCTGTGAAGTAAGTTCCTTTATCTTGCCCTTGCTTTTCCTTAACATAGATAATCTTATTTATAGTGTCAAATTTATACTCTACTAAATAAGTCTTTCTAGCTTGTTGTATAATATCCCAACTATTACAGTTAGTCATTCTTACAGTTCTCTTTTTAGTTACTCCTGTAACATTTGCAGTCCATCCAGTACCTGCTAAGGCTAAATCTAAACACTTGCTTATAGTTTCCTCTAAACAAGTAAAACTTTCCCTTGCTTCTCCCTCTAAGTCTTCTACATTAAGACTTGCGTTTATAGTTAACCAATCCTCAGAACTATCTATAGACTTAATTACAAATTCATCCGTCTTAGTTCTTATATATCCCTCATTTTTAATTTCTTTGCCAAGTCTTTTTGGATATAAAAAGAAAGTGTTTTATCTCCAGTTTTAAGAGCACTTTCTATACAATAATCTTTATATGCTGCTAAGCCTTTTATCTTATTTCTATTTACATCATATAGTTGTAACAATTTATTCCTCCTTTCATAGAAGTTTATATAATGTTACTTAAGTAAAAATTCAATACTTGTTAATTCTACTGTAGTTAGTTCTACATTTGAATTTAAGAGAGAATCTAAAGATATATCATAAAAATCAACTTCATTTTCTATATTATTGAGTTCCGTAATCTCTTTGTTAAAACCTTCTACATCGTCAATAAAGCATTTATTGCCTTCTGTCTTTAGATTTCCTTCTTCATCTTTCTGACCGAATCTATCTATCAATATTGCTTTTTCATCATCATATGTTTTAAGTTCTCTAGCAATTATCTCTATATTTTTCTTTACTGCATAGCTTATCTTTATAGGTAATTTAGCACCTGCTAAAACTGCTAGTGTATTTAATCCATTTACCATATTTATATTAGTTATTTTTATCTTACTCATTTATCTTCTCTCCTTATATATATCTTGGTTTATATTTTATTGTTATATCTACACTACTTTTATCTACTGTTATAGTATTCACTCCTGGTTTCAAACTTGGAAAGCTCCACATTTCTGTATCACCATACTTATTTGCTCCATCTACTATAACTGTTCCATCTTCCCCATTAACAATTATCTTTTTATTGGCTTTTAAGTTTTTTAATACTATGGACTCTTCATCAAGTCCATTAATAGTTAAATCTATTAAATCAATAGAAGGAGTAACTTCTACTATTACTGGAGTTTCTAAGTTTCCAGCTACATTTATAGTTTTAGATGTTATTCTATTCATTATTTCTGTTACTTCTGCTTTAAAACGATATGCTAGAAATCTTATTGTTAATTTTTTAGTTTCTTTTTTCAATGTATTTTCACTAAGCGGAGTACCTTCTAAAAACCCTTTATAATAAAAACTATCATCAAATTGTATAGTACATTCTTTTGCCTTGTTTATAAAAGCGCTTATTTTACTTTTCAAATCATCTTCGTTAACACCTTTAAAATACAATTTAATTTCTAAAATATTAAAAGTAAACTTTCTATCTAAATGTATAGGAATTATAGAATTTCTATTCCAACTATAAACCTGCTCTAAGGAGGCAGACTGTATTATTTTGTCCATTAATATAGCACCAAAACTTTTTATATCAACTCCATCAATATTCATACGCTACCTCCTCCCCCTTGTACTTTGTGCTAATCCTGTACTGACTATTGGTATCATAGCTTCACCTAACACTCTATCATCCAATGTCAAAATAACTTGTTTGTCATTACTTAATATAGAGTTTAAGCCTTCTATTACTGCATTAGCGGTTTGAATAGCAGTATCTTTTATCATATTTTCTGATTGTAAGTGATTTTTAACTTTAGCTCCTCTTGGTAGCTCTACAACTTCATAGCCTCTTTCATTTATTTGTGTTAATCCACCCTGAAAGTAAGTAGTTCCTAATGCATTACCTACCATATTTCCTGACATTCTCTCAGTGTAACTAACTGTTTTCATATATTTAGTTTCTGGTTGCCAACCGCTCCACCATCTTTTTATTTTATCCCAAGTCGTTAATACAGTCCCCGATTGAGTATTTACTTCTCTATCTAAGTCTCCATTCATTTGTCTCATTTTTTCAATAGCACTTAACCTTGTATCTTCTGCCTTTTCTACTATTCCATCTCTTTGCCTTTTTGCATCTTCTATCATCTTATTTGCTTGTTCAGAACTAATTGCCCCTGATTCATCCCTTAGTCTTGTTATTGTTGCTATTCTCTTTTCATATTCTTCATTAGCTGCCGCTACTGCATTATCTCTACTTTCATTCAATTTAGCTATATGCTCCGCTGCCTGTTCTGCAGTTATTCTAGTATCATAGTCCTTCATTCTTTGTAAAATCACTTGTGCTTCTATTTCATTTTCACTTAATGCTTTTACTGCATTTTCACGCATCATATTTTGCAATGCTGTTATTTGTTGAGTTTCTTCTGTAGTCAATGCTCTTTTTTCTTGACTTGCTGTATTCATTATCTGATTAATGCTATTTTCATATTCCTGTGTTTGAGTTTTTCTATCTTCGTAGAATGTTCCTGTTTTATTGATAATATTAGCCTGCTCCTCTGCTGTTAAAGTACTTTGAGTAGTAAACATATCTTGTAATTGAGCTATACTATCAGTTTTTTGTTTTTCATATCCTGATACAATTTGAGTACTCATTTCATTGAATTTACTTGTCATATCATTCTTTATTTGATCTGAAATTACAGTTGAATTAAGATACAGACTTTGCATTTCATTCTTCGCTGAATCGTCTAACTCAACATATGCTCCAACTGCTGTTTTTGTAGACTCACTTATTTTTGTTACACTAGTTTCATAACCTTCTGCCATTGATGTTCCTGAATTGCTAACGCTACTTGCTGTATATTCTACTTTATCAGCGAACAAATCAACCTCTGGTATTACTTCTTCTTTAAGTCCTTTATAAATTGCATATCCTGCACCCGCTATTGCTGCCCCTGCTGCTACATAAGGTGCTGCTGCTATAGCAACGCTACCTAAAGAACTTACAAATCCTGCAACTCCACTAGCTCCACCAGCTACTTTTGCTGCTGTCCCCACTGTTTCAGTTGCTATTTTAGCTGTTCCTAATTTCCCTGATAGTGTTCCAGCTACTTTTAATACTCCCCCTAAACCTTCTGCAAACTTTCCTAATGTTCCAACTACAGGCCCAGCTGCAGCACTCAAAGTAGCTAATTTAATTATGTTTTCTTTAGTTGCTGGACTTAACTCATTAAACTTCTTAATTAAATCTTTTATTACTACCATTCCATCTTTTACTATTGGTAATAACTCTACCCCTATTTCTCTTCCCATAGCTACTATTTCATTTTTAAGCATTTTTATTTGACTTTCTGTAGTTGCATACCTTTGCTCTGCTTCATTTGTAAGAGCTGTGTTTTCTTCCCAAGCTTTACTTCCTAGAGCAATAGTTTTATTAAACAAATCCCCTGCTCCTGCTGCTCTTAATAAACTATCTCTTAATCTTACTTCAGTAACTCCCATATCATCTAAAACAGCTATTGCACTTTCTCCTCTTTCTTCAGCAGTTGAAAGTCCTTTTATAAATTCAGTTATTGCAGTTGTAGCATCATTTTTAAAAGCATTACTAAATTCACTTACGCTCATTCCAGATATCTTAGCAAACTTTTCTAACTTCTTATTGCCTGTTTCTACAGCTAATTGCATTTCTACCATTACTTTTGAAAATGCACTTCCACCAGCCTCCGCCTCAATACCTACACTAGATAAAGAAGCTGATAAACCCAGTATCTGTGCTTCTGTCATTTTCACCTGATGTCCTGCTCCTGCTAACCGCATAGCCATTTGCACTATATCAGCCTCTGTTGTAGCCGAATTATTACCCAAGGCAACTATAGTAGAACCTAGTCTATCAAAGTCCTTTTGTGACATTTGCGTTATATTAGCAAACTTAGCTAATTGACTAGCTCCTTCTTCTCCTACCAAATTTGTAGCATTTCCTAAATCAATTATAGTCTTTGTAAAGCCTAATATATTATTAGTCTGAATGCCCAATTGTCCAGCACTCTCTGCTACTGCAGCTATATCCTCTGCACTACTTGGTAAAACTAAAGTCATGTTTTTAATTCCTTTTTCCAGTTCCGCAATTTCTTCTGTCGTTCCATTTACAGTTTTTTTAACTCCTGCAAATGCACTTTCCCATTTTACTTGTGCGTTAACTGCGGCTGTTCCTGCTGCAATTACTGGCAATGTTACTGTTTTAGTAAGTGTACTCCCGAGCTTACTAGCTTTTTCTCCATAAGTAGATAAGTTTTCACCTGCTTTTTTTAAGTTTTCTCCAGATTGAATCCATTTTGAGTTTTGTTTGTCTAATTCTGTACTTGTGTTTTTTAACTCTGCTTGTACTCTTGATAATTGAGCTTCTGTTTCATTTATTTTAGTTTTATAGTTATTAACTGTATTAACATTTTTATCTACTACAGCCTTTTGCTCTTCATAAGCTTCTTTGCAATCATCTAAAGCTTTTTTGTTTTCATCCATCACCTTAGAAGCTTCTTCTACTGCTCCACTCTGCTGTTTTACCGCCTTTGCACTTTCCACAACATGTCTTAAGTATAATTGTGCTTTAGCATCTCCTTCGCCATATTGCTTTACAACCTCTTCATGCATTGACTTCCAATCTTCTAAACTATTTTTGGATTCTTCTAATTTCTTTACTTCTTCATCATGAGCTTTTGCTGACTTTTTATATTCAGCATTAAGCATTTCTTTTGTTTCTTTTAGTTCCTTTAGCTTATTACTATTTTCTCCTGCTCTATTACTAGCTTTTTCTATGCTATCTTTATACAGATTAATTTTATCTCTTAAATTTTCAGTTTGCTTTAATAGTGCTTCTTGCTTGTATTTTAAATCATTTGTATTTGTTCCAAACTGATTTAATTTTTCACCAGCAAGCTTTATTTCACTTTGAGTAAGCTTATACTGCGAATTTATCTCTTTAAGCTTTTTATTGTGTTCATTATCGTCTATCGTGAATATAGTACTTACTTTTCTTATAGATTCGCTCAAATTTTCACCTCCTCATTAAAAAAGGTCTGAAAAGCTTTCTACATATATTTCTTTTTCTTCTTCTGAATCTCCAAGAAATACATTAATAGTTTCACTAATAACTTCTCTTAAATTATTCTTGAAATAGTTGTTATGAGTCTCTTCTAAAATCAATATCTGCCTCAATGTAGATTTTAAAAATTGTTCTTCTGACATATTTAATTGGTGTCTTGCAATGTAATAATAATAATCAAGATTAAAATCCCTTATTTTTTCTTTTCCTTCTAATCCTCTATTTTTAGATTTTTTTTTACCTCCGATTTATCATTAAATTCTGATACATCACTTAACTCTTCGTTAATTAAATTTAGAGTTATATTACTTAAAGTTTCTATTGCCTTTATATTTATTAACATATTATTTTTTATATCTTCCTCTGATATTTCCTTATTTGCCATACATCTTAAGATTGCTGGCATTTTTTCAAGGTCATTTTCAAATACAAATGAATGTATTAATAGAAAGGCATTTCCATACTCCTTATGCATCTTAATTAATGCATTAAAGTCTAACTTCAACTCTATTTCTTCGCCTTTTATATCTATCTTGTAAGTTTTAATTTCATTTACTAACATATACTTACCTCCAAATCAATAAAAGTAGCCTTAAAGACTACTTTTATTATTGTCCACCTTCTTGTGTTTCTTCTTTTGCAGTTGGTATTATTACTTGTTTTCCCCACTTTGTGTTATGTGCTTCAGCATCAAAATTAGCATCTGAAGTTTTTACATTATACTTCCATAATCCGCTTTCAAGCGGCATGAATACACCTGTTAATGGAACTGTTTGAAACTCTGTTTTCCCTTCCTTTGTTTTAGCTTTGTCCTCTGGAATTCCTAATTTCCCTTTGTATAAGGTTAAATATTCTTTGACTCCACCAGATAATGTTTTTTCTGCCATTATTGCTATATATGGAGCTTGGTCATTTGAATTCTCTATTATTCCTCCGGTTGTTGCTAATTTCTTTCCAAATAAAGCAGCATAATCAACTGTATCTATCGAAGCAAAATCCAAGGTAACATCTATAGCCCCTAAACTATTTTCTTGGTCATATAGTCTATTTTCAGCATATACCGTTGCTTCTTCTTCTTTTGGAGTTATTGATATTTCCCTTAATCCCGGCAAATATTTAACTTCTCCATAAGTCGGAGCTTCACCATCTTCATTAAGTAGAGCATAATAACCTTTTTCTACACCTGTAGTTATCTTCTTTTTTGACATATCTATTCCTCACTTTCATATTCATAATTGAATCTTAAAACATAATGAAAGAGTTTAGTTTTTTCTTCATACAAAGAACCCCCAAACTCTTTTATAATTCCATTTTCTTTCATTATTCTTTTTATAATTTTCACTATTGACGTATAGCTTGTTTTTGTAAATATATCTACTTGTATTCTATAAGTAGTTGATATTTCTTCATTTTCAGCATATATAGAACCATATTCATCAAGTATCTCGTACTCAATGTAAGGAGTAGAAGTATTATCAGGAGCTTTTAAAAGATATATTTTACTCTCTACTAAACTAGTTAGTCTATCATCAAATAAAACACTTCTTATTAATTCTTCCATCAGTCTAATACCTCTTTCACTATAATATCTACTGCTTTATCTGCTGTTCTATCTACTGCCTTACTAAAGAATCCTATATGCTTTTTGTTTTTACTTGATCCAAATTCATTATATATATCTTGTACTGTATCTCCTCTTATTTCAAATCCTAAATTTCCATCAAACCTCTTGATTTTATTCTGCCAACGTTTTTTCATTTTCCCTGTATATTTCGGTGAATTATCTTCTATTTCTTGCTTTATTATTCCTGAACTTTCTTTAAGAGCTTTTCTCTTTTTCTTATCAGAAATATTCATATCGTCAAGCTCATTGAAAATATCGTCAAAACCTTTAATTTCAATTCCCATTATTAATCACCTGCAATTTGGCTTTTATTTTAAGCTCTTTATTTAGATATTTAACATTGTCCGGAGGCTCTATTATCTCGTATCTTTGGCCCTTAAAAAGAATGAAACAATCACTATCAACATTTTTATAATATCTAGTGTGGAAAACTGTTATATTTTCAGATATAGTTTGTTTACTATTCCAATACTCTTTACCATAAAGGTCATTAACATCTGCCCAAGCTTTTTTTATAGTTATATAGTTTTCAATAGGAAATCCTTCCTTATCAAAATTATCAGGATCTTTTTCTAATCTTTGAATTTCTATTCTATGTCTTAATTGTCCTATATTCATATAACATCACCTTGACTATATTTAAGTTGTATTAATATAGTATCTAATCCATAAGCTATTTTACTTACATTTCTCCCTGTAGTTTCAACTGCTCTATTTTCATAATGATGTGATACTAATATTTTTATAGCAAGTTTATATAGTCCTTTGCTATAATCTTTTTTTATTCCTGCATTTGTTAAGTATTCTTCCGCTGCTAATTGCAATCCTTCAATCAATTCATCTTCTTCATTATCATCAATCTTTAAAAATAACTTTAATTCCTGTAAATCCATAATCCACCTCATTAAAAGAGAGTAAGAACTAAATCTCACTCTCTAAAATAGCTTGTATAATATCAGCTTTCTTCATAGTTGATGTAACCTTTATTCCCTTATTTTCTGCTATAGATTTTAACTCAACTACAGTAAGTGAATTATAATCAACTCCTGCTCCCTCATTATCTAAAGATAACATCATTGGAGCAATATTAGGGAGTAACTGTTATATAACCATTAACAAGAGCTTTATTATCTTTTACTACTACATCTTCTCTTTCTATAGCTCTGAATAAAGTCAAATCCTCTTCAAAAGCATTTAATTCTCCTATCACCGCAACATCTGATTGCTTAATAGTAGTTAATTCTCTATCAAAGAATTTAACAGCTTCTTTAAAATCCCCTATAACAAAAGGTATTTTATTTTCTACTGTAGGCATATCGGTATTAGGATATATTTCTACTGGAATAGTAGTTGCTCCAGCACATAGTCTTAATTGCATTGGATCTTGTGGGGTAGGTTGTAATAAATAGTTACCCTTATCATCTTTTAATGTGTCTAAATACTGTAATCCATCATCATTTGTAACTATTTTTGAAGTAGGTTTAAATGCTTGTCCTAAAGTTACATTTAAAGCTTTCTTAATATCATCCAATCCAGCTAATACTACTGGTGTAAACTTAGCATTAATTTCTTCCAAAATTAATTTGTTTGAAGTAACTCTTGATTCATCACCTATCCATTCTACTAAAGTATTAACTATTGATTGGTCTGAATCTTTTAACAGTTCATTAGTAACTGGGAAATAACCTGCATACTTTTCAATTTCAAAGCTAAGTCTTTCAAATTGAGGTGTATTCTTAGCTCCTATTTTCCCACCTTCTCCAACTTTAGTAAAACCAGTTTGTTGAGCTCTCTTTTTAAATGTTCTTTGTCCTTTTGGTACTGTTACTTTTTCTACATCTACTAGATCCTTTAATGATTTCTTCGCTTCCTTATACTTATTTATCTTTGTTTGTATATCTTGAGGCACTACATACCCTCCATCAGCTTCTGAACCACTTGACATACTGTTTTGAATCCTGAATCCTTGTCTTGCTGCATCAGCAAATTGCTTCACTATATCATTAGACTTATTAGTAACTTCTATTACTTCTCCAGTTTCTATTTTATTGTTAAATTCCTCTTCTTCCTCTTCTTCTAAGTCGTATAAAACATCAAACTTAGCTTGAAGATTTACTAATTCTTCTTTAGCCGCTTTTGCTTCTTCAACCTTATTTTCATTTACTAAGTTTTTGACCTCTGCTTTTTTAGCGTTAATTTTGCCTAATAATTCTCTTAATTCTTTATTCATTAATATCCACCTTTCTTATTTAAACAATAAAAAAAGACTTAGATTAATTCTAACTCTTCTAAAATTGCTTTCTTTTCATTTTCTATGTTATTTATTTCTTCATGCTTATTATTTTTAGCTGTTGCTTGTTTTAATACATAATCAACTGGAATATTTTTATACTTATTTAATAAGCTTAAGTCAAACTTAGCTTCAATACTTTTATCTTCTCCCACTACATCACATAACCCATAATCAAAACACTCTTGTGCTGTTAACCATGTTTCATTATCCATTAATGTCGTTATAGTTTCTTCATCTAATTTATCTCCTGCTTTATCCAAATAAGTTTGCCTTATACTTGCATTAACTTTATCCAAATCATCTGCAAGCTTTCTTAACTCATTCGAATTACCAGCTGTGTACACCCATGCATTATGAATCATCATCATTGCATTGCTTGGCATGATTATTTTATCTCCTGCCATTGCAATTACAGAAGCAATTGAAGCCGCTAAACCATCTACATACACGTTTTTAGTATATTTTTTACGTTTTAGCATGTTCATAATTGTATTTCCTTCGAATACGTCTCCTCCTGGACTATTAATATAAATATTTAGAGTATCTATCTCCCCTAAGTTGTCTAATTCCTGCTTAAAACTTTGTGCCGAATGTGCTGCATATCCTCCTCCCCAACTTGCTATTTGTATATATAAATACAAATCAGCTTCCGTTGAAGTCTTATTTTTGAACTCCCAATACTTTTTACTCATCTATTCACCCCCTTTCTTATTTTTATATTGATTCCCTACTTCAGCTATAGGAATATAGTTTCCATTCATAAAAAGCTCATCCCCCCTCTCTTTAGAAGGTTTATCAACATATTCTCTAGCTTCATTAGGTGTGTAAATCCCATTATTAACAGCCTTTGATAGTGTTTCCATTTGAGTTTTACTATCTGTCCTTAAAATTACTTTTTCATTAAATTTAAAGAAAAATCCTTCTTCCACTTCATTATTGCTTAGTAATTTGTAATTAAGTTCCTCCTCATACTGTTTTAAAATAAATAATACTGTATCTACATAAAAACTTAACTGTTGCATTTCTGAATTAGAATAAGAACTTTTTTCATAATCATTTAATTGGTTAGGTTTAATTCCAAATGCCCCTGCTATCTGTAAGGCATTAAATTTCTTTAATTCAAAGAATTGACTATCAGTTAATTTTATGTCTAATGGTACTAGCTTCATCCCTAATGGTACAGGGATTATTTTTCCTGAATTTTTAGAACCATTTGCAAATCTTTCAAACCCTTCTACTAGTTTTTCTTCTGCTTCTTTATTTAAATCTCCTGTATATTCAAGTACAGCTTTAGCAGTAAGTCCACTTTTATATAAGTTGTTCATGAAATTTTGACTTTCTAAGCCACCTTCGAGAGTACTTTTCAAAATTTCTCTTACAGGAACTCCTAAAATACCATCAAAACTATATGATGTTTTGAAGTGCATTACATCATCACTATTAAATAAATATTGCTCTGATGAATATTTATCAGTATATGAATACCACAATAATCCTTTAGCTCCAAAACAGCCTTTATCATCTATAAGTACTCGAACATCTGCAGATGGCATAATCCATAAATCTTGTATTTCATAACTTCCACCGTATTTACTCTTTTTAAAATTTCTTCTTATCCAAACATAAGCATTACCATAGTGGTTTCTGTTCTGTTCTACTGTCGCCCAAAATGTAGAAGGTGTCATTAATTTATTAGGTCTTGTCCTTAATAACTTGTGAGCTTTATTAGACTTAACTTTTTGTATTCCCTTTTCTGTTTCCTGATGAAACTTTAAGGGCATTTTACCTAATGTTTCTGATAACATTTTTAAACAAGTGAAATAAGTAACTTCACTAATTAATTTTTTGGTGTTGAACTTATACCAAGCCAGTCTAACAATTCTTGACTTTGCATATCTACTGATGTTGCTGGGATAATTGCATTTTTTATTCCTTTTACAATTCTACTAAATACATTCAATTTCTCACCTCCTTTACATCCATCCCATCATTTTTAAATAGTTTTCTGTTGTTTTATTTACGTCTATCGTATTGCCTTGTAAATATAATTCTTTATAACAAAAAATACTTGCTACTACTAAATCTATCCTTGTTTTATTCTTGTTTTCTTTAGCTAGTAATATATCTCCTGTAGTTCTTCCCTTTATCGTTGTAGTATTGCTCATGCACCAGTCTAAAAGCTTATTATTTTCATAAAAAACTTTTCCTGAATAAACATCATCCCTAAATTGCTTTATTGCAGGAGATAAATTACGATATGTTTGTTCTAAAAGTATAACTTCATAATCTTTAGCTAAACTCTCCATCATTTGTACAGCATTATATGGATCTGATACAATACATTTAATTTTGCATTTATATTTAATTTCTATATTTCTTATATGCTCTTCTACTATTGTATAATTAACTATTGCCCCAGGTGTTATAGTACAATATCCCTTTTCCTGAAAACTTCTATAATCTATCTTCTCTCTTCTTTCAGTAAGTGTGTCTTCTGGCAAAAATCCATGTGATGTTAAATAATACTTATCATCCACTTTATACATTATTGAAATTGCGGTTAAATCAGTTGTTAATGAAAGGTCAACTCCAACAACAACCTCCTTACCTTCTAGGTTTATAACTTCTTTTTCTTCTAGTTCCTCATTGTTAACATTACATTTTCTCCATGCTTCAAAGTTAATATATTTCTCTTCACTATTTTCTTGCATGAACACATTAGTAGTTTTAGTTATAAACTCCTCTTTTAAATTATCTTGAACTAAAGCTTTGTCTCTATCTTCACGCATTATCTGATAATTTTCTTCTAGCCTTAATGGATTAGCTTGATATAATCCTATATCATTCCATATATTCTCTTTATCAGCATAATAAATAAGAGCAAACATTCTTTCGTTATCAATTCCACTTGAATATACTTTTCTAATATAATCTAAATCCTCTTCCATAATAGAATTATTAATAGCATAAGCTGTTGTAGTCCTAAATACTAAGGGATTTATTACATTCTTTTGTCCAGATTTCATAGCATTAAAGTTGCTACTCTCACTAAAATTACCATGTTCATCACTTACAAATGCTGATGGTCTTACAGAGTTGTTTTTTCCAGCTTCAGCAACTCTAGGTTCAAAATAACTATTGGTTAACTTGCAAGTAATCCTACCTGTCTTTGTAGTTGATATATTAAAGTGTTTTTTTATCAACGGACTTGCATTAATAATTTGCTCCATTATCTTTTTAATTTCTGCTGCTAGTTCCTTTGTTAAACATATAGAATAAAACTCTGAATACTGCTGTTCTGTAAGCAGTAATAAAATAAATACTAGTCCTATTAATGCAGTTTTACCATTTTTTCTAGCTATAAATAGTGTTACATCATTATATCTAAACTTATATTTATTGCTTTTATATCTCCATCCAAATATATTTGCAATAAAAAAGCATTGAAACGGTGCTAAATGTTCCAACACTTCATTTTTTGCTAAATATCCAGTTGCAAAATTCATTAATTTTAATAAATTATTTATCTTTAAGAGTTCATTGACATCTAGATAAAATTCAAATTCATCTTCATATTGTCGCTTATAATAATCTTGTATAAATATTGCACACTGCTTTTTTACTTCCCACGTAGTAATTTCTCTGCCTTCTACTACATCTGTTGCATATTTAACAGCACGATCTAGTAATATCATTTACTACCACCAGCCAATACTTTTAACAGTACATCTTCATCTCTTTCTTTTGCTTGCATATTTATATTACCTAGCTTAGCTCTACTTTGTGGACTTAATGATAATTCATTACAACACCTAAAAAAATCTTTAGTATATTCACTTTTAGCCTTTATTAAATCTTTATCATATATTTTATTTATATCCTTATTTATAAGCTTTTCTATTTGTTGCAATCTATCTATTGCTATAGAAAATTGAGATAAAATATAAATGTCTAAATTCCCAAGTATATTACTTTCTCTAAGTTGATCTACAACATAATTAAATATTTTCTTTTGTCTTGCGTTTAAATGAGTTGGTGGGGAAATGTTATCTGCTCCACCTTTCAACTTTTCTTCTGTTTCTAATCTTAAGTCTTTCTCTTCTTTAGTTAAATTTTTACTCATTACTTTAACACTTTTACTAGGTCTTGCCACCCCCTCACCTCCTTATTTTTTCATTTAGGGAGTTTTTTTAAACTGAATCTCCTCTCGCACTCTCCAAGTGAATGTTCAATACTTTCTTGATACCCCCTACCCCTTCATGCTATTATGTCTCCTTTGGTGACAACTTTCACATAAACAAATAAGGTTATTTATATCTAATCTTTTATTCCAATCATCTTTAATCGGTATGATGTGGTGTACTGTGTTATATGGTGTTATTTTATTGTTATTTAAACAATCTTTACATAATGCATGATCCCTTACTATTGCTAGCTGTCTTACCATGTTCCATCCTTTGCTCTTATAAAACTTATTGTACTTACTATCTCTTTCATAAGTAGTTTGCTTATAGTATCTTATATTTTGTTTACGTTCCTCTTCCACTTTCACTTCACACTCAAGGCACCTCTTCATACTATAAGGTATTACTTTGCCACATCTACATACCTTCTTTAAC
>NZ_ASRV01000195.1 GCF_000401215.1 Clostridium sartagoforme AAU1
CTATTAATTCGTTGTCAGTATATATTAGATTTGTTTCTATAGATATATCCTTTATTTTTATATCATCTTCTTTTATTGATGTAGATATTTCCTTTTCTTTTTCTCTGCTAAATAATTCATTGAACTTTCCAACTGAATATATATCGTAACCTTTTATACATTCCCTATATACGGCTATTACAAAGTTATATCCTTTTGAACACTTAATCCATCTATTATCAATTTGATTCTTATCAGATCTAGATATGCCAAGATGATATTTTTTGAATTCCTCCTCTGTCCAAACCTCGTACTTGTTATAATTAACTACTTCTATATTCTCTTGTAACATTATTCCTTCATTAGCTTTATCTTTTAATGCTGCTAGTTTCTTTAAATTCTCATTGCTACTCTTTCTTTTTGAACTAAATATCATTTCTTCATCTCCTTAAATAAAAAGAACCCTATCAAAATTAAATAGAGTTCTTTTATTTCTTCATATTTTCTTTTAACTTATTCATTTTATTTGTTACTTTTTCTTTTAATTTATCAAATTCTTTAACATCTTTTGTTTTTCTTTGCAATGCCTGTAGTTTTCTTATTTCTCTATCTGTATAAAAACAAGTGTACTTTACTCCACAATGAGGACATTTAAAATATATTTCTCTTATATCTTCTTTTAACTTCTTCTCTTTAAAAATAGGCTTCTCAAATTGTTTGTTGCATCCTTTAGTACATATGACTTTCAAGCTATGCACCTCCTTGTTATATTTATTATATATTAACAAAAGAACTCTATCTCTAGAGTTCTTAACCATTCTTATTTATTCTTTTACACACAATCTCATTATTCCAGCTACTAATAACAATATTGCTACTACCGCACACATTATAAAAGTAATTGGATTATCTGCACTTATACTAAATAATGTACATGGTATATTAGCTATAGCTCCTATCAATATAAATATTCCTGTTAATACTTTCTTATTATTAATACAAGCTCCTACTAGTGCTAATATGCTAAGTAACAATCCTATTATTGCAAACATTATTACTTTTGATGCTGCTGCTTCTGTTACTTTCATATTTAAGCCTGAAAATAATAACATTCCGCTGCTTATTACTCCTAATATTCCTCCTATTAATCCAACTATAAAACTCGCTCTTTTCATGTCCTCACCCTCCTATCTGTAATAATATTCTATAAAAGTTTTAAATATCCTCTTATAAATATATTAAAAGCACCTAATGAATAATCATTAAATGCTTTTAATTTGTAATCCTGTCCTTTTGAGGGTTATTCTATGATACTATATTAACATGATTGAAAGGACATTAAAAGGACAACTTTTGGACAGCTTTTGGACAGTTATCTTAATGCATACTCATAGAATTAATACCAAATAAATTTATTCCTATATCCTCTTCTACTTCCTTTATCCATCTTCCTACGCTTTTTATACTACAGTTTATCTCTTTTGCTATTTCTTCCTTTTCTTTCTCTTCGATATAGTATAACTCTAATGCTTTGTATTTCTCGAAAATTCCTTTATTTTTATATTTTACTTTAACTCTCTCTAATGCTACATCTATATGAGCTATCATAATAATTGTTTTAGCTTTACTCTTCTTTATTGATTCTATTAGTATCTCATCATCACTGTAGTTTACATCCTCTCCATTTTCTTTATCTACCTCTTCACAATCTATGTTTTTATATACTGCATTTAAGGCATGATTCTTTAACTCATTATAATTCTTTAATAATAGCTTTGTATTATATAGTATTTTTCTTCTGTTATGCTCATTTATCTTTTTCTCATATTCTTTTATTGTTGTTACTACCGTTTCTCTAACTATCTCTTCTATGTTTTCCACATTTCTCATCCCCTTTTAGTTTAGAAATTCTCTTATTTATTTTCTTCTTTACCCTGTTTTTTCTTACTCTCTTAAGTAATTTATATAGCTTGTCTAGTTGTTTCTCATGTTCACTTTTATTTTTCTCTTGCTTGACCTCATTAACTGCTACTAAAACAGCTTCATTAGTTGATACTAATGCTTTGGATATAAAAGTTCTATCCTCTTCACTTGCCATATCTATTCCAATATAATATTTTTTAGTTAGTTCTTTATACTGCTCCAAGTGCTTTTTACATAGACATCTCTCAACATTTATACACTCTATTTCTATATCTTCTACTGCTTTTCTATAACAACCTTTTGTATTGCACAACCCTAATTTATTTTTTATGAATACACCAGATTCAATTAACATTTTCTCCACTTCTCTATTCCCTCCCAATATGTTTGAATTGCGAACTACTTCTTTAATATTTCATAAGTATCAATTTTATATCTTTCTTTTATCCATCCAAAATAATTATCATAAGTTTCTTTATCATACATTTCTGCGAACTTCTCCATTGTATGACCATAACCATGTGCTTCACTAAAATTTAAGTCTAATGCTAATTCTATATACATTCTTGTATTCCAACTCAAATTCATTTTCTTGTAGTTTTTCAAATAAAATTCTTGTGCAGTATCTCCAAACTTTCTGCCCATCGCTTTCCAATCACATAACATTTTATCTATATCTTTGTAATCCATATCCTCACCATCATAGTAATTCCAATGATGTGGATTATTCTTATAGTGATGTTCCCAAGCCTTTTGAAAATCTTCTTCAATACTTTCTTTTGTTTTAATGTTTTTATATCCTATATCTTTAAGAAGTGCATTAGGTGGATAATTACCATAAAACTTTCTAGCATATGGTATAAATTCACAAGGTAGAAATTTGCTTAAATCGTGCGTTATTCCATGTAACCACATTCCTTTAACTTTTCTACACTCTAAAAATACATTCTTCTTATGTTCTATAATATATTTGAAATATAACCAGTATTTCTTCATATCTTCTCTCCTTAAATTCGTAATATAAACAAATTAATCTTCAATAAAATCTTTACCATGTCTTTTATATTTAAATAATTCATTAGATGTTTCTAAATATAATCTATTTGCATTTCTTAATTCTTTTTCTAATCTATTAATTCTTCTTTTGTAATAATCTAAAATACATTCCTCCGACTGATTATAAAATTTACATACATCTCTATATAATGAACGTATCATTGAATTCTTTAGTATTTCTATATCTTTTATAAGTTCCTGTTTTTTAGGTTTTTTTATTAACCTTAAGGAATTACTTTCAAGTATATATGCTCCTATATGCTTCGGGATTTCCTCTTTAACCCTTTCATATAATTCTTTTGGCATAACGTAATAATTATAGTGTCCAACAAAATTATGCCCATGATTACTATTAAAATCCGATTTACTTATTTTCAATTCATAACATCTAAATATCTCTTTACTATCCATTGTCATGAAATCTACTCTTTGTTTCCCGTACCAACCTATAGTAACTTCTAAGCAACCAAACCACTTAGATGTTTCTTTTATTATTGCTTTTTCTAGCTGCTTAGTAAGTTCTGTTTTAGCCACATTGTCACCCTCTTCTAATTATTTACCATCCTTTTCTGACGTCTTTAACATCAAATAAACTTATCATCCTTGGATGAATACATCTATAAGGTATGATATTGAATTTATAACATTGAATGTTATATGCTTCGCATGGATACAAAGCCCATCCTCCTGAATTTTCACTAATATATCCATATGGTTTTAAATTCCCTTTATATGTTGCTCTCGTTTCTATTGTCCCCCCGAAAAAATTCTCCATCACCAGTGTTATTCTATCTCCAATTTCAAGCTCTCTTAATTTTTCTAATAACTTTTCCACCACTTAACTTTAAACCTCCCTTATGACTTTTTCAGTCCCAATTTTTACAGATCACGAAACTAATTCTCAAAACAATATTCCTTTACTTTTCCATCTACAAATTTTATTTCATAAGGATAACATTCTGTAACCACTCCATCTTCATACTCAATAATTCCTACTGTATATTTTAATACTCCTCCATTATGTCCGCCTATCATAAGTGATGGTTCTACTATTTTGCTTTTATCACTCCATTTATGGAATAATGCTTTTCTATTGATTACTATACATGGTCTTAAATCCCCTCTTATTAATATTTCACTAGATGATCTTGCCATTTATAACATCCTTTCTTTTCCACACTTTTTTACAAATTACTCTAATACTTCTATAGTTACATGGTTTAATCCTATGAAGTCCTCATATCCTTCATAGATATTAGATTGAGCTGAAGCACAATAAATTTTATCATCTTTTATGACAGCTTCACCCCTTACCGTTTCCCCTTTAGAAAAAACAGTAACAATTCTTCCCCAATTATCAGCCTTTTCACTTTTGTCGAATGTTATATTTACATTTTTCTTATACTCTTTACATGATTCATTAAGCTTACAAGCTCCACAACCTTTAAAATCTAAATATTTCATCTTATCTCTCCCTTACTTAATTCCTAATATTACATACCCTTCTGGTACATATTTCCTTTCATCTTCATTACGTCCTAAAATATAGGTTATAGTTACATTACATTCTGCATACTGAAATCTCCCATCTTTATATTCAACTAATTTCAGAGTATCTCCAATATTGAAATTTCTATCATCTTTTCTAACTTCAAACTTTTTCTTGCCTGTGCATACTGCTTTGAAATATTTGCTTTCAGTTTTTAGTTCATGTATTATTTTACCCTCTTCTTTCTCTACTGAACTTTCTTCTTTATTAGTTCTAGAATTTGCATGATACTTTAATATTTTATTTCTTTCACTTGCTCCCCTAAAGAATATAAGTATCAACATTATAGCTATTGTCATACCCCTGTACCTATTATCATTTTTCTCACACCCTCATTTTTATTTTTTTATATCTTTATACAGCTTTGTATCATCAAAATAGAAAAAGTGTCTTTTTTTACCTCTGGACTTTATCTCACGTTCTTCTTGTTTTTTCTTTTCTCTAGCCTTATTCCTTTTCTCTAATTCATCCTCTGATTTGACTTCTTTATATAGAGTTTCTAGTGTTGTCATCTTCAAGGAGCACTTAGTTTCTAAATGCTCCAGTATTTCATATCTTTTCTGCCTTCCTATGTTTTCTTTAATGTACTCTCTAGCAATAATAGTTCTTGTTTTGTTTTTTTCTGCCACAACTCTCACCTTCTTATAATTTGTTATCCATATCATTTATTAACTTCTTTACTGCTGATTTATATTTTTCTTTTATTTCCTCTTCTTCTATTTCTCCTAAGGATTTTAATAGATCTGAAAATCCTTTTGCTAATTCATTAAAGTAAATTTTGAACTTTACAGAAGATTCATTTTGACTAGTAGCTTTAGATACTCTATCTCTTAATTCTTCCAGTTCTTTTATAACTTCTTCTGGTATCTCTGCATTTATTTCTATTGGTTTTTCTTCTAGTTCCTTCTTTAAGCTTTCTATTTCTTTTAATGCTTGTCCTAATTCGACTGCTTTTTCTTGCAACAACTTTGTCGTTTTGTTTATCTCCTCTTCTGCTTCAGGATCCCTGGCATTTTCTTTTTCTTCTTCTATCTTTTTCTCTAAGCTATTTATGTGATTTCTTAAGTTCTCTATCTCTACTTCTCTATTTGTTAATTCTTCTTGCTTTTTTGAATTAATTTCGTCTATTTTACTTTTTATTTTTTTATTTTCTTCCTGGTATTTTTTAATCTTTTCTTTATTTTTATTTGCCTCTTCTTCCTTAGCTTTTAATTGTTCTTCTAGTTTTTGTTTTTCTTTAATAGCTGCCTGTAATTCTCTAGTGCTCATATCATCAATTTTATTGTCTTTTACAAAACTTTCTCTCTCTTCAGGCTCTAATCCAATTAGTGCTAAAGCCTGACTATAACTCAAATTCGCATACGTTTGCGAATTTAAATTGTCCCCTAAAAGTGACATTTGACTAGCACCATATTCCTTAAAAATCTTCATCAAATTATTTGCTGTTCTTTGGCTATAGTCTACTGATTTTTCTAACCAGTTTGACCACTCTCCATGGCCTACTATTTCCTTTGCTTCTACTAATCTTCTTCCAATTTCTATAGAGTTATATAAAACTATATTTCTTGTTTGGTCTTTTATAGCATTAATTTCTGCTGCTATCATATCTGCAGTTCTAATTATTTGTACATTATTCATCTTCTTCATTCCCCCTAAGCTATTTTCTTACTTTTAACCTTTTCTATCTTCAGTGCTTTAAATTTATTTATGAATTTATTTAATTTCTTTCCTGGATCTTCATTCTTAAACCCTCTTACTTGGACTATCCTATTATTCTTTATTTCCATAGTATAATAAGGCTTGTCTATATTTTCCTTTTCTCTTATAAATAGAATATTAGTTTCACCCTTTGCGTGTTTATCTGCATATCCACCTACACAATGATGTAATGTAGCTCCTTCATCTATTATTTCTTTTGTGTTTTTCACTGCTCTTATGATGTAGTCTTTATCTTCAAAATAGTACTTCTTATTTATTGCCTCTTCTCTTTTCTTCATTTTTTCATCTAACAATTTATCAGCTTGGTATTTTACTTGTTTTATAGTATTTTGATGAGCTTTGTATAAATCTTTAGGAAACAATACACTTTCTTTTGTAATGTCCATTTTTAACTTCTTGCAATCTTCTATATAATCTTTCCAGTCTGTTATTACTCCTAATAATCCCCTATAGAATTTATTTACATATGCTTTTTCTTGCTTGTTTATATATTTATTGGCTTTATATAATGATGTATATCTTAAAATGTATCTAAAGCTTGTGTAGTCCCTCTCTACCTGTCTCTCTAATTTTTTTAATTCTTCCAAACTTAACTTGTTTTTCTCTTTGCTATTTAACTGATATAATTTTATGAAAAGAGTTGATTTTCTCCCTTCAAGTCCTCTTAATTCTTTTAACCCTGCTCTATTTACCTTTAGCATTTTAAAAACTGTATCACCCTTCCAATTTACAGAGCTGTACGTTTGGCTTCCCCATAATTTTGCAATTACTAGTTCCTTAAATCCTAACTTTGTTAAATCTTCTATTTTAGGATATTTGCTATAGAATCCTAAATACTTTATTATTCCTGATACGCCTGTGTATTCCCTATACATACTATAATTGTAAGGTGTATTCTCTACTGCTTTATCTAAACTATTTAAATTTGTCAAGTACATACAATTAATAGAATTTATTGTTACTGGATATATACTGCCTGCTTTTCTAAAATTTTCAATATCGTTCCCCCAATATTGATTTATCAACATTACTGGATTATTAATTTCAAAGATATATAATGCTTTAATGTAATATCTTATAGTTGATTCTTTATAATCACCTTTGTAACTTTTATCTGCTGCTATTCCTTTTGCTATTATTACATCTTTATCTATTTTAGATTTTTCAAAATAGACAAAATAGGATTCATCAAACATATATTTTCTTCCTCTTCCAGATGCTCTTACCTGAACTTCGCTTCTACAATGAGGACATACGCTGCTTTTTTTATGTTTTAATCCGTCTGTTTCAAATTCATTTTTACAATATGTGCAATATCCATATTGTTTTCTTCCTCTTCTTTCTGTAAATATATATCTACTATGTTTTAAAGCTTCTTCTACTGCATATTCCTCTATTTCTTTTGTTATAATTTCCTTACCAAAATGTTTTAAATACTCCTTTATTTTATTCTCCATTTTCTCACCCTCAAACTTTTAGATTTTATATATAATCATCTAATGACACATTGAATATGTCCTCTTCTTTTTCTTCTTTCTTAGCCTTAAAATCTATAACTTTTTTATCGTTAATATCATTCTTTTTCTCTCTCTTAATTTCAAAATATTTTAGTACTATAGCAAACCCTTCTTCATCACTAATCATGGCCATGTTTCCTACTTTGTTTTTCTCTGCTGCTTTTCTCATAGCTTCTAAGCTTTTCATTATAGTTTTATCTGCTGCTAATATCTTTTCTGCTGCTCCCTCATTACCTGCTATAACTTTTAATAGATATTCTCCAATAACTTTTACGTACGGATTCTTTTCTTTTTCGATTTCATCATTAATCTTTTTAATAGCTTTATTTAACATTTTTAATTCCCCCTTATATTTCTTAATATATCTTTAATTTAGTTCCATACTTCTCATTGTGTACATTGATTAACTCTTTAACTTTTTCTATATAATTGTCAAAATCATCTTTATCTTTTATAGCTTCATATTTAACCTTTGTTCCTCGCTTATTTGTCTTATAGATTTTCTTAACTTTAAATCCACTGCCGCACTTTTCTGCATATATACCTAATATAGCTAAGTCATAATCCTTAATGCTTTCCTTTTTAAAATCAGAATCTAATAATGGATAGGTAATTTGTATTTCTTTAACTGTTATATCTGCTTTACTCATTTATATATCCCCTCACCTTTTATTAATTTTTATATCCTTTTATTTTTCTAGCACCTTTAAATAATCTAAATTAGCATTTTCTCCATAAAATATTTCTTTCATATCTAGATAAGGTATATAGTTATATCCTCTTTTGCCTTTGTTTTCTTGCCACCTATCCCAATATTCAATTACTATTTCCCCTTGAAGAAAAAATACTTTTCTTAGTTTTTTGGCTGAACATAATATAAAACTTGTTTCGTTCATTTCCAATGCAGCTCTAATATAATCTATTTGATGTTCCTGGATATGCTTTAAAGGCAATCCTTTTTCATCTTCACTTTCCTTGCAATCAAAAGATATAGATAGTCCACCCTTTATTGTCCCTCTAAAGTCCAATGTACTTTTACCTTGCGGAAATGCCGATATAATTTGTTTGCCTCTTCTTACTACATTCCAAGGTGTACTTATCTTTTGCACTAAAGCTAGTCCTTTATTTTTGTAATATCTATTTGCTCTTATTACCTCTTCTTCAAACTGTCTGCCCTTATTAGCCATGTCTAGATTTTTTGCCATACCATTCACCTTCTAATCTCTTTTTATTTTTCTATAATCATTGTTTGCAGCATTAAATATAGCTCTACTTTCTACATGTATATATTCCATTAGCTTCATTTTGCTTCTTAAGTATTCTTTTATATCTGACTTAGTGTGTCTTTCTTTTATCTCCAGCATATTTACTTGTAGCCTTAATTCATTAAGCCTGTCATACATAGAAATAGATATTTGGCTTAATTTAAATGCTTCTTCTACATTTTCTGTTGTTAACTTTTTGTATTGTTCCATTATGTCTTTACAAATTTTCAAGTCCTCTTCTATATTCATTTACTCACCTTCCCAACATCTTTATAAATAATATTTTCATTTTTTACATATCTTCTCATTTCAATATTCATATATACCCCACCGTACACATCATCTACCTTTATATCGAATTTTGTTAATGTATATCCTGGATACCACCTCCCTATTTCTTCTTTAGTAGGTGGATTAGTTGCCATCTTTATCATTTCTCTTTTTGTAAATTTATTATCATTTATTGTTGGTGCTGGTGGTTCTTCTAAATTTCCTCTTGAACATTTATATCTTTTCTTTCCTTTAGGATCTTTTAGCATATACTTACATAGCTTTCTTATTCCTTCTTCATCTTGTTGTAATCTATCTACATTAGATGTTCCTTTCTTCCAAAATGTTTCAAGTATATCTCTATGAAGATCACCATCCATTAATATGTGCCAGTGTATCTTTCCACTATCTCCAAATTCAATAACTGCCATATATCTTGCTCTTTCTAATCCTATCTTTCTTCTATATCTATTAATGCTTATCATTAAATTTCTAAAAATTCTTTCAGCTTCTTCTACTGTTGAAGGTCTATGCTCGTCTGAAAATGTTGTATGCCATACATAATCTGTAGTATCAAAATTGCAATGTGCTTTTTCAAAAAAGTATTCTTTTGAATTCTTTTCATTCCAATCCTTTTGTTCTTTTTTTGATTGTTTGTTTTTTTGTTTCCTACTCTTACTCTTTTCCACATCATCATATACAGGGTAGAATGATGCTTTTAATATCTCTAATGATTCTTTTGTTTTTACATGTTTCTTCTTTCTTATCTTCTTTGTCTTTCCTCTAATAAACATCTATATTCTATCCTTTCTTTTAATCTATTCTTTTCTTATTTCTTCTTTAAATTTTATAGACTGTAACTAAATATAGTATCTATTACAAGCCCCCTAAAGCCCTTTCGGTACCAAAAAAAATAAAAAAATAATAGGGTATATTTGACATACCAATTTTAAAGTTATAGAATAAGTATAAAGATATTTTCTTTATACTTCGGTTTGTAAAAACACATTACGTCTACGGTGCAAATGTATAGTAATGTGTTTTTTCATGTCCTTTTTAACTTTTTCTTATACGTACACCTTATATAGCTTGTACTATAGTCTATATGTTGGCAGTTAATGCAGCACTTATCACATATCAACCCAGTTCTCGGACAATGGCTCCATGAATTACTAGTTTGTCCACATATTTTACATATCATCTTCTTATAACCACTTCTTTGCCACTTAACACATGAAAGAATTTATAATAGTCAACCGGTGCTGCTATAATAAGAAATTCATCTGCATTTAATCCTTGTGATTCTAAAAATTTCTTTTGTTTTAATGTAAGATTCTTAGGATTCTTCAATTCCCTTCCCCCTTTTCATAACATATTTTTAGTTCTGTTAACTCATTATCTTTAAGATTTTCTTTTGCATTTTTTAAAATCTCTTCTCTTTTATATCCAAGTTTCTTTAGTCTATTAATTTCTTTTTCTATCTTGTGATATTTCTCCATATCCTTTCCCATAGATTTAATTTCCTTCCTAATCGAATAGAATTACTATTTATTAATAAAGTTTTATTCATATATTTTTTCTCCTTATCTCTTTAAGTTTTTTACTGAATGTAACCTCTCCCCTTGTTATTATTACTTAATTAACTTTTTCAATTTCTTTAGGAAAAGGCATTGTAAACATACCAATTTCAATAGGATTTTCTTTTAATTCCTTTTGCAATTCTTCTTCTGTTTCAATGCCTTTTTCTTTTAGCAGCTCCCATGCTTTTTCTATTGTTATACTCATTATCTGTCCCTCCTGGTTATAAAACTTAATCAATTAATTTAGCTTCTATTCCACTAAGATTATGAATAGATTCCCCATCTTCATTTGTAAAATAATATCCATCTTCAAAGGCATATCTTCCTTGTGAGTTATGCCTTAAAATTCCTTTATGTCTACACACTTTTTTTCTCCTCTTCTAATTAATTAATGGTTTACTTTTTCTATTATTCAGAAGCTCATATCCCATAGCCACAGTAAGCATTGTATCTTTTTGTTCCTCTGTTAATTTACTAAATATTTTTGCTATCTCTTTTGCATCTATTTTCTTTTGTTGAAATATAGATTTATTTTCCATAATTTATACACTTCCTTTCTTTATTGTCCCTTTTAAACAAATATGGTAAAATTTCGTTAAAGGGGGTGATATTATGTCAAAAACTAATAAAGAACTAGTAACTGAATTAACCATATCCTTTATTAATTCTTGGAATTCCTGTGGAAGAACTAAACCAATTGATAACGATGGACTTAAAGATGTTTTTAATACTTGCAAACAACTAATCGAATCTATGGACGAAAAGGAAACAAAATAGAGTATATCTCTAACATATTCTTAAATTCAGTTTCCTTTAATTGTTCACAAGAAGCATATCTTTTAAATTGTTGCCATAATAGTTGATTTGCTTCTTTTACATTTAACTGCTCTTGAACTCGCATTTCTTGAGCAGTTTCTTTTTTATTCTCCATTCCCTCACTTCCTTTCTATCAATATTTCCTATACTTCTACCAACTAACTTTTGAACTGAAAACTACTAAAGAGCTGTAGCTGTTCAAATATTTTCTTGCTTTGTGATATTATAATCTCACAAAACAATATTTAAGTCAATACTTTTTTAAAATAATTATTGCTTTGTGAGATTTTTTATGTTACTTTTATTTTGGGAGGTGAAAACTTGAATATTGGAGATAGAATAAAAATTTTAAGAAAAGATATATTAGATTTAACCCAAGCTAAATTTGGAGAAAAAATAGGACTAAAATCTACAGCAATAGGACAAATGGAATCAGGAGATAGAAACGTTACTGATAGAACAATACTTCTTATATGTAACGAGTTTAATGTCAATGAAGAATGGCTTCGTAATGGCACTGGTGAAATGTTCATAGAAAAAGATTCTACTATAGTTGCTGAATTAGCTTCAGAATATAACCTTGATTTAAAAGGTGTAAAATTTATTGAAGCTTTTTTAAATCTAACTTCAGAGCAGCAAGCAGTCCTGCAGGATCTTGCCCTTAACTTTGCTAAAGCTATAGCCAAAGATGATGAAGTTACTGCTACACAACAACTTGATGAAGATCCAATTATAGATTACGAACTTAAAGCATTTAAACAAGAACTTGTAGCAGAGCAAAAAGGGGAAATATACTCAGCTTCAGAAAATTCAGAAGAAAACTCAGAAAATCAAAATCTCGCTTAAATGAAATCAAAAATTTTTAATATTTTAAATGAAGTATCTAAGAGTTATGTATATCATAGCTCTTAAATTCTAAGGAGGATAAAATGAAGAAAGTTGCTATATACGTAAGAGTTTCTACTACTTACCAAGCAGATAAAGATTCCCTTCCTCTTCAAAAAAGTGATTTAATTAATTATTCTAAGTTTGTACTTGGAATTGATGATTATGAAATATTTGAAGATGCTGGGTATAGTGGAAAAAATACTAGTAGGCCAGATTATCAACAAATGATTAATCGAATAAAAACAGGAGAATTCTCTCACTTGCTTGTTTGGAAAATAGATAGAATTTCGAGAAATTTAATTGATTTTTGTGATATGTATGAAGAGTTAAAAAAATATAATTGTACATTTGTTAGTAAAAATGAACAATTTGATACATCTTCCGCTATGGGGGAAGCAATGTTAAAAATAATCCTGGTATTCGCTGAACTTGAAAGAAAACTAACTGGTGAAAGAGTAACTGCTGTAATGATAGATAGAGCTACCAAAGGTTTATGGAATGGAGCTCCTCTTCCTTTAGGATATGCTTGGGATAAGGTTTCTAAATTCCCTGTTATAGATGAAATGGAGAAGAAAACTGTTGAACTAATATTTTCTATGTATAAACAAAGTGAGTCAACTTCTGTAGTTAGAAATATGCTAAATGAAAATAAATTAAAAACTAAAAGGGATGGCAGCTGGACCACAAAAACAGTTAGTGATATTATAAGAAATCCATTCTATAAAGGTACTTATAGATATAATTATAGAGAATCCGCTAGGGGTAAAAAGAAAAAAGAAAATGAATGGATAATTGTTGAGGATAACCATCCAGCTATTATCACCAAAGATCTATGGCAAGAGTGTAATGCTATTATGGACTTAAACGCTGAAAGAAATAATGCTAAATTCAGAAGCAATGTGAAAACTCATATATTTTCTAGTTTAATTCAATGTGGTGAATGTGGTAACAATATGTATGCAAAACAGGATAAACCTCACCTAGATGGCTATACTCCTTCTTTATATGCATGTAAAGGTAGATATAATAAATTAGGCTGCAGTCAAAAAACTGTAAGTGATACTATAGTTGCAGAATTCATATTAAACTTTATATCTAATATGATGAAAATATCTAAAATTAGAAAAACTTTGTCTGTAAATGAACTTGAAGAAAACTTACTTTTAGGGAATACATTTAAAAATATAATTGGAATAAAAGAAATAGATCATGTATTTAATTCTATTTATTTTTCTAATAAAAGTACTTTTAAGTTACAAAAAGATAAAGAAAATAAAGTTATTGATTTTAATATTGAGCAGCTTCAATCTCAACTTAAAAAATATCAAAAAGCACTTAGCAAACTAGAAGATTTATACCTCTTTGATGAAGCTGAAATGTCTACTAAAGACTATATAATTAAAAAGAATACTATAAATGATAAAATCAAAGAAATAAATAAAAAACTAGATAACTCTATTACTAAAGAATCATCTAGCTATAATATAAACTTTATTTTAAATGTAACTACATTAGAACTTTCTAAACAACTTATGAAAGGTAATATAAAAATTAAATCTCTTATTAATAACACTGGAAGAGATATTATAAAGGATTTTATTAATACTCTTATTAATAAAATTATTGTTAAAGATAAACAAGTAAAATCAGTAGAATTTAAAAATGGTTTAATTGTTACCTTCCTATACAACTCTTAAACCTAGGAAAAATCACATCTTACAACACTTCTTTACTTCTACCAACGGACATCCCCAAGTTTCTATATAATATTTCAAATCTCTAACTTCTTCCTTCATAAGTATTCTCCTTGCTATTTTAAAAATATATTTTCCCCATTAACATTATAATAAATATCTAACAAATTTAAAATACTTAAAGCAAAAATTGCTAAATTCCTTTAATTTATTTTGGTATTTAAAAGGACTGCATTTAAGCAGTCCCATATCTAAATTTCATTCCTTAAGTTTTCAAAAGGATATTCTATGAATGACTTCCATTAAATCTAATCTATAAAGTAAGAAAACATATATACATTTTTTATGGTCTTTCCCATACAACAATCTTATAACTTTCTTTAAATCCAATCCATTTATATAAATTGATTGCAGCAGTATTGTTACTATCAACTCTAATGGCTAATTCTTTTATTCCCGATTTTTTAGCATAAAGTATTATATCATTCAAGAGTAATTTTCCTAGTCCAATGCCTCGGAAATCCTTTATTATTCCGAAGTTAACTATTGTGTACATATCTCTATTAAATATTATTTGACCATACCCAATATACAAGTTATTAATCATTCCAAATATACACAAATCTTTTAGAAAATAATCTTGAGTCATGTCACTATATATATCATCTATAGTAAGAGGTCGTCTATTCCATTCACCAAAATATCATTTTGAATATTACATCTTAATTCTTCGTCCTTACCTATTATTAATTTTCTTGTAGAAAATACTGTGGATGAATTAAAATGATTCTTAAAATAATAATTATTTATAATTTTATTATATATATCATAAATTCTTTCATTATTATTATAATTTTCTATATTCATTTTCATAAGTAAAGTATATCTTTGCTTTTTAAAACCTAATTTATCTAAAATAATATTATTCTCTACAGTATCAACAGCTTCATAAGATAAAATATTACTATTAAAAGAAGATAGTATATTTTCTTTAATTAAGTTTATATATTTACTGTCTATATATAAAGCCCAAACCTTAATAAAGTTATCCATTGGTGTTTCATACCATATATAGCCTATAGAAGTATTATCTAATTTTATTATTCTCATAAATTTTCTATACAAAAACTTAATTAAAAAGTTTTGATTATCATAGCATTTAAAAAATCCTTATCATAGTTTAGCTTCTTTAAGCTTTTAGAATATAATTCTTTAAATGACTCCATGTTATTTAATGTCAATTTTTCTAACATTATTTATAAACCCCTTTATTCTCTATATAAATTAGTATACTTCCTTAATAATATTTAGGTCAAGATATAATAGCATAATTAATAACACACTTTGCTACAATACCATAAGAGAAAAGTTAATATTTTTTTAGTAAAATTATCCTTATTAAGAGATATACGTATTAAA
>NZ_ASRV01000196.1 GCF_000401215.1 Clostridium sartagoforme AAU1
TCTAGTTCAAGGTAAGCTTAGGGACAGTAGTTAGTTTTGTGCAGCAAAACAACCTCAATTTTTTCATTCTTGTATTTATAAATTGCTTTGAAGTTTGTATCATAACCTTTTACCTTTTACTTTATTCCAAAAACTATGAATTATAGTGAGAAACTAGAAGTGCTTGATGAAGAAAAAATTGCTATGCCTTAGAGTTGTTGGTTTGTCTGAACGTAGTCGAGTTAACCAAAACTCTTGGCATAGCAATTTTTTGAAGCCTAGTACTTCTTTCGTAGCTATTAGCTTATGGAGCATCTTCTATTATTTTTGACTCTTGTTCACAGCTTAAAATTATTAATATTTTACTCCGCTCCAATAAATATTTTCTTTAAGAATTGCTTTATCTGAAAGCTGAACTCCCTCAAGAGCCCACTTTTTGAATTCCATAAAACCTGTTCTATCAACGATATATCCTATGTGTTCTTTTCCTTCTGGGGCATCCTTTGCAATATATTCCTTAACGTATTTATAAGTATTTAATATTATTTGTATTATACTTTCTTCATCTACCCATATTATAAAATCTTCTGCTAATCTTGGATTTTTCTTTCCTGTTCTACCCATTATAGCTAATCTATAATATTTTTCTTTACTTCTGCTCCAAGCTCCCGTTGGACAACTAATAACACATTGTCCACATCCTATACATTTGCTATGATCCCTAACAGGTCTATAATTTTCTCCATGTAAAGCTCCTGTTGATTTTTTACTGCAAGCTTTAATACACGCTCCACAAGATACACATCTACTGCTATCGAATTGTGGCTCTGTCATTCCTATTATTCCAAAATCATGCATTCTAGCTTTTATACAATCATTAGGACATCCTGTTAAAGCTATTTTAAAATGTAGATCATTTGGGAATATTGCTTTTTCTATTTTCTTAGCAAAGTTTGTTGTATTATAATTACCAAATGGACATACCTTGTTTCCTATGCATGCTGATACATTTCTTGTTCCTGCTGCTGTATATCCCTTTCCTGGAACTTCTTGATTTATTTCTAATCCTTCTATTATAGGTTGTAACATGATATTAACTTCTGATATATCTTCCATATCTATTCCCGGAATTTCAAAGCCTTGTCTTGTTGTTAAGTGAACTGTTCCATTACCGTATTTATCTGCAATTTCTTGAATTAATCCTAAATATTCAGCCTTTAATAATCCACCAGGAACTCTTACTCTTGAAGCTGTCATTCCTCTTTCCTTTGTAACTCTAAAGGCATTTTTTTTAAGCTTTTTAGTATTGATATCCGTAGTACTTGTATTCATAGCAATTCCCCCTAGTCTATTAAATCTTTTCCTTTTGAATAATTAAACACAGGTCCTTCTAAGCAAATATATGTATCATCTATTTTACAATGTCCGCATTTTCCTATTCCACAACACATTTTTCTTTCTTGTGATATCCATATATTTTCTTCTTTAATTCCTAGCTTTAAAAATTCTAATACAGTAAATTTCATCATCATAGGAGGTCCAACCACAACAACTTGTACACTTTTTATATCTTTTATATCAAGTTCTGGAACATATTTGGTTACGAGCCCAACTTTACCCTGATATCCTTCTTGCGCTCCATCTACTGTTAATATTACATTTATATTCTTTTCCCAGGTTTTTATATCTTCTCTAAATAATATATCTTTAGGAGATTTAAAACCTGAAATTAAAGTGAAACTTTTACAATCATTTGTATTATTTGAAAAATAATCTACAATTCCTTTAACAGGTGAAAGTCCAGTTCCTCCAGCTACTACTATTACTTCCTTATCTTTATAATTATTTATATCAAATCCATTCCCATAGGGTCCTCTTAAAAATAGCTTATCTCCAACATAATTATTGAAAACTTCATCTGTAACTTTACCAACTCTTCTTATTGTTAAATCAACATAATTTTCACCTATTCCGCTTACTGATATAGGTGCTTCACCAAATTTCGGAATTGAAACTTCAAAAAACTGTCCTGGCTTCACATCTCCTTTAAAAGCCATTCTAAAAGTATATTCTATTTCTGTATGTTTAATAACATCTAATATTTCTGATATAAAAGGTAAATATTCATTTTTAGTCATTCTTAGTCACCTCATCCATAGCTTTTTCTAATTTATTTATACAATTTGAGAAGGATATATATTGAGGACAGATATCATCACATCTTCCACATCCTACACACATATGATGTCCCCATCTTTTTTTGTAATCATGAACTTTATGAAGAACTTTAAATCTCATTCTTTGCCCTTTATCTTTTCTAAAGCTATGTCCTCCTGCCATATCAGTATATCCATCTACATGACATGAAGCCCATACTCTTCTTCTTTCTCCAACTTTCCCATTGTCTTTGTAGAATATATCTTGCATAGTAAAGCATGTACACGTTGGACAGACAAAGTTACATCTACCACAAGCTATACATCTTTCTGAATACTCATCCCACATAGTTGATTTCATAACTTTTAGGTCTAAGTTATCTGGTATGCTAACTTCAATTTCATTATCTTCTACAAAGTCTGGAGTTACATTTAAAGTTTCATTACTTAATGCTTTAAATATATTTTCAAATTCTTCATCTTTTATATCTAAATATACTTCTTCTCCATTTTGCTTAATATAAGCATTATATTCATCTGTTTTATTTGTTTCCATACTTACACAAAAACAACTCTTAAAGCTTTTTTCACAACCTATTAAAACAAACTTAGCTTTTTCTCTTAATTTTTTATAATATGGATCTTCAAATTTATTATTTAAATAAATATTATCTATTCTTTTTAAAGAATGTATATCACAACTCCTTAAAAATATTAATATTGACTTTTCATCAACTTCTGGTTCCTTAACTTCATTTTCTGTAAAGAAAAATAATGTTTGTGTTATTGGAAGTAAAACTTCTTTATATGAAAACTGTGATTTTTTATCAAACTCTATTTCTTGAATTTTTGATATTTCACCATATCTAACTATATCAGTGTCTGAAAAGGTTCCTTTTCCCTCCAAAACCTTTGGTGCATATATCTTATATTTTTTGATAACTCTTGTAGTCCTTTGTTAAATTCTTTTACTTTAAGCTTATATCCCATCTTAAACACCTCTTAGTTTATTTCTTTAATTTACTTTTTTCTTTCTTGATATTATGTAATAAGGTATTGCCATAAATACAATTCCTCCAACCATATTGCCTAGAGTAACAAGTATAATATTATAGGCATACCCAGTTATACTTACAGCTGCTCCAGCTGGTGAAAGCAATCCTATTGTTAGTAAAGTCATATTTGCTACACTATGCTCAAATCCTGCTGTTATAAAAACAAATAAACACCAAAATATCATTATAAGCTTGGACACTTCTTCTTTACATTTAAAGCTGCACCATACTGCTAAACAAACTAACATATTACATAGTATTCCTCTGAAGAATAAATCACTTGCTGGTAAAGACATTTTAGTAGCACTAGTTTTTGCTATAAAATCTCCAACTGGACCATTGGCTAATCCAGCCATAAAAAATAATGTTCCTGCAAGTATTGAACCTGTTAAATTTCCAATAAAACTTACTATCCAAACTTTAATTGTTTCTAACCAAGAGACTTCTTTATTTAATGATCCTACAGCCATGATAAAATTGTTCCCTGTAAATAATTCAGAACCTGCAAATATTACTAAACTCAAGGCTACTCCAAATGACAATCCCATAACAATTTTAGTTGCTGGTGAATTAGCTGAATTAAGTAATCCTCCAATTGTAAAAATCAGCATAATTCCAAGTCCAACATAGATTCCAGCAAGCATTGAGCTTATAAAATAGCCAATTCTGTTTTCTTTTAATAATTCTACTTTTGCTTTTGCTGCTGTTGATACTTTATTAAATTCTTCATTAAACATAATTTCCCCCTTATTATTGTGATTATAATCACAATCTCTACAACAAGATTATAAAGCTTAATAAAAATAAAAACTGTGATAATTATCACAGTTTCTCTATTTTTTATATTTTATTTAGTTTCTATTCCCTTGAAAAATTTTACAATTTTATCTTTATCTTTTACTACTATTCTTCTCTTTTCGTATGTTATTAAATTATTTTCTTGAAGAATTTTTAATGCTCTTGATATGGTTTCTCTTGGAGCACCAAACATATCTGCTAGATAAGTTATACTTATATTCAAATCTATTAAAGTACCTTCTTCAATTTCTTTTCCATAATCCTTACATAACTTCCATAGCTTTGCCGCTACTTTTTTTTCAACCTTTAAAGACGTAGAGTTCTTTAACTGCCTGTACAATCTTCTCACCTTTATGCTTAAAGAAGATATTACTATTTTCGTTAATTCAAAATCTTTTGCCATAATTTCTTGAAATCTCATTCTATCAAAAGATAATATTTCTGATTTTTCAAATACTTCACAGTTTATAGATGCTGGTAAGTCATCTAAAACTACTGCATTAATAATAGTCTCTTTCCCTAATATAAATATTACTTTCTTTTGAGCAGACTCATTTAATTTATATAATGAAACTTTTCCACTACATACTATGTAAATTTTATTAATTTCTTCTTTATCTCTAAATATATGACTTCCCTTTAAGTAACATTTACTCTCGCCTATTTCGGCTAGTTCATATATTGTATTTGTGTCAATATTTTTAAATAAATCCATGTTGCTTAATTGACTTTTTACTAGTTCTTTCATTTTGTTTACCTATTCCTATTGAAATTACTTATCTTTCAAGTATTTACTTAAAAGATATCACATATATTAGCAATAAGTAAAGTGAGTATTGTCATAAAAATAAAAGGAAGTTTCCCTTCCTTTTAATAATTCATCAATGATTCTAAATCTAACCCCATATCTCCAGTTTTATATTTTATTAAAACTTCAATATTGTATTTATTTTTATAATATTCAATTATACTTTCTAGTGATTTTTCAATAGCTGAATATAAGTCCAATGAAATTTTATTTTCATCTTCTAAAGTCTTATTTATAAAATTTATAAATTTAGTACTTCTTGAATCTGTAAGAGCTTCTAAAATTAAAATAACCTCTGAATAGTCTCTATCAATGACTTCTTTAATTTCTGGTTTCTCACTTAAATCTATATTACACAAATTATATATTACCTTCGGTTCTATAGATTTAAGAAACAACTTTAAATGTTCTACGTTCCCATCAAGCCTTATTATAGTAACATCCTTTTCTATTTCCTTTAATATATCACTGTCTTCATTTTTCCTAATAATCAAATATGTTTCAATATTATTTAAAATAAGATATTTAGTAAAATATATTATAAACTTATCCGAACATCCAACTATAACCGCTCTATCTTTCATAATTTCCTCCAAATATTAAGCTTTCATAAAATTATTATATTATTTAATATAATAAAAGGTGAACATCTATAGGTTTACTCACTTGATTACTGCAATTTATTCAATATTTTCAAGTTTAAATGGAGTATTTTGATAAATACAATAATTTAGCCAATTTCCAAAGACTATATTTGCACTTCCTCTCCATCTAACCATTGGAGTTTCTTTTATATCATCCTTAGGAAAATAGTTTTTTGGTATATCAATATCTTTTCCATTATTAATATCTCTTAAATACTCACTTTTCAATGTGTCTCTATCATATTCTAAATGACCGGTTATAAAGATTTGTCTTTTATCTTTTGTAGCAATTATAAACAATCCAGCTTCTTCTGATTCCGATAATATCTCTAGATTCTCATTTTTCTCAATATCTTCTTTTGACGTTGTAGTATGTCTAGAATGTGGTGCATAGAAAATATCATCTAATCCTCTAGTTAAATCCTCATTAATTTTATTTACCCTATGTTGAAATACTCCAAATATTTTCTTTTTTAAAGCTTTTTTACTTATATTGTGATGATAATATAGTGCTGCTTGAGCACCCCAGCATATATGAAGTGTTGAGAAAACATTTTTCTTACTCCATTCCATTATTTCTTCAAGTTCATTCCAATATGCTACATCCTCAAACTCTATAGTTTCAACAGGTGCCCCAGTAATTATTAACCCATCAAACTTTTTATTTTTAACTTCATCAAAATACTTATAAAACTTTTTTAAATGCTCTATTGGTGTATTTTGAGATGTATAAGTTTTAGTTTGTAACAATGTTATTTCTACTTGAAGTGGAGTATTGGATAGATATCTTAGTAATTGATTTTCTGATTGAATTTTTATCGGCATAAGATTTAAAACTGCTATTTGCAAAGGTCTTATATCTTGAGTTTGTGCCCTTTCAATATTCATTACAAAAATGTTTTCATCAGACAAGACAGTATATGCTGGAAGATCTATTGGAATTTTTATTGGCAAGAATACCCCCTCCTTATAAATTATATTAAATCACAAAATATGGTAATTTAAAAGTTCTTTATTTTATTTATATTAGTACTATATATTATAAAATAAATTTCTTTGACAGCTTGGCTATTATTTCATATAATAGATAAAAATAACATTATTATAAGCCTAATAATATGGTTTAGGCGTATCTACTATACTACCTTAAATAGTATAACTATGAAGTTTTAATCTAAATCAGGTTGTTTATTATTATATTTAAATATACTCTGAGGTGAATTTATGAATAAAAAAGATTTTATATCTCAAATTAAGGCTTCAAGTAAAAATGAAATATGCGACTTAGTTATTAATAATATAACTATTGTTGACGTATTCCAAAACAGTTCCTTTGTTGACAACGTAGCTATTAAAAATGGTATTATTGTTGGATTTGGTAATTATAAAGGCATAGTTGAAATTGATGGTACTGGTAAATTTATTTGCCCTGGTCTTATAGATGCTCATGCCCATATTGAATCATCCCTTGTAACTCCAAAAGAATACTATAAAGCGGCTTTGTTACATGGAATCACATCTATAGTTATTGACCCTCATGAAATTGCTAATGTACTAGGAGATAAAGGTATAAGGCTTATTATGGACCTTGCTAAAGATACTCCTTTTGATTATTACTTTATGCTTCCTTCATGCGTTCCAGCCACTTCTTTTGAAACTTCTGGAGCAATATTAGAAAGTAGTGACTTAGTTCCATTGTACAATGAAACTAATGTATTAGGTCTTGCTGAAGTTATGAATTTTCCTGCTGTTATAAATTGCTCTAATAATATGATTAATAAACTTTGGGACGCAAAATCAAATAAGTTTATTATAGATGGGCATTGTGCAGGATTCACAAATGATATGCTTAATGTATATGCTACTGCAAATGTACTTACAGATCATGAATGTTGCTCTGCAGAAGAAGTTACTCATAGGCTTAGACGTGGTATGTATGTTCATATTAGAGAAGGTTCCGTTGCAAAAAACTTAAATGAATTAATAAAATCTGTTTCTCTTTCTAATAGTAGAAGGATATGTTTTTGTACAGACGATAAACATATAGATGACTTAATAAAAAATGGAAGTATAGATAGCTCTATAAGAATGGCTATTTCTTATGGTTTATCACCTGAAACTGCTATACAAATGTGTACATTAAACACGTCAGAATGTTATTCACTAAAATACAAAGGAGCTATTGCCCCTGGATATATAGCTGATTTCCTAATATTAGATGATTTATCTAATTTTAAAATTAACTCAGTTTATAAAAAAGGTTCTTTAGTTGTAAAAAACAGCAAATTAGTAGCTACTGCTTCTAATAAAATCTATAAATTCCCTAAATTAAATAATATTAATATAAATAAATTTACAGAGAAAGACTTAGAAATAAATTTACATGAAAAAACAAAGCTTAATGTAATTGGAATTAATCCAAATAAACTCGAAAGCACTCATATAACAATTAATATAAATACTTTAAAAAATACAAAATTATTTCAATGTGATATAGATTTAGATTTATTAAAAATAGCTGTAATTGAAAGACATAGAAATACTGGTAACATTGGTCTTGGAATAATAAAAGGCTTAAATTTAAAATATGGGGCAATTGCTACAACTGTTGCTCATGATTCCCACAACTTAATAACCTGTGGAACATCTGATGAAGATATTATATTTGCAGTTGAAGAGCTAAAAAAACTAAATGGTGGAATTATAGTAGTTAAAGATAAAAAAGTATTAGCATCAATTCAGTTAGAAATTGCTGGATTAATAACTTCAAGAAAATCTCAAGAAGTTGTTGATGATTTAGAAAAGCTACATTTAGCTATAAAAGAAGTTGCTCCAGATATTAATTTCAATCCATTTTTGACTTTATCATTCTTATCACTTCCAGTTATTCCTGATTTAAAAATAACTGATAAGGGATTATTTGATGTAAGAAAATTTGAATTTATAGAGAATGCTTATTAATATTCTCTAGGACTTTAAGTAATAAATTATAAAAATAGTCTATAGACTTGTCCTTCAAAAAGTCTATA
>NZ_ASRV01000197.1 GCF_000401215.1 Clostridium sartagoforme AAU1
AGAATGCTTATTAATATTCTCTAGGACTTTAAGTAATAAATTATAAAAATAGTCTATAGACTTTTTGAAGGACAAGTCTATAGACTATTTTTTATTATATTTATTAATTCCTTGAAACTATTAGTTTGTACTTTTCCTTTATAAAAAACAATATGATTTATATTAGATAAATTAAGCTCATTAACTTTAATTTCAACAAGATTTCCTAAATTAATTTCATTTTCAACTAATACCCTAGGTAATACTGTTATCCCTAAATTTTCTTTTGCAGCTTCTATCAAAACTTGAGAATTAACACTTGTCCAACTGGGATTTACTCTTATATCATGTAATAGCATGGCACTATCAAAAATATCTCTAATAGAACTTCCCTTTTCTCTTAATAGTAACTTTTCTTTTACTAACTCACTTAACGTTATAGGTTTTTCTTTTGCAAATTTATGTTTATTAGAACAAGCTACTACTAATTCATAATAAGAAAAAGGTATTCTTTCAAGTTCTTCATTGTAAACAACTCCCTCTATTAACCCTAAATCAATTTCATTCTTACATAACATATTTTCAATACTTCTAGCATTATCGACTATAATTTTTGTTGGAGTAGATTTACAAACGCCTTGAAATTTCCCTATTATAGTAGGCAAAATAAAATTTGCAATAGTTATACAAGATCCTATCTTAATAACAGCATTATCTTCTAATTCTTTAACATTTTTATCTAAATCATCGTATAAGTCTAATAGCTTTGTAACCTTTGTAAGAAATAATTTACCTGTCTCATTTAAATAAACTTTTCTTGAAATTCTATCAAATAAAGATACTCCTAAATAATCCTCTAACTCACTTATAGCATGGGAAACTGCTGGCTGCGTCATAAATAACTTTTCAGATGCTTTAGTGACACTTTCCTCTTCGCATACTGTTTTAAAAATACGTAAATGCCTAATCTTCATTTTCCCCTCCTAATTCATTACTAAATGTTTATATATTATATAAAATTATACTATTATACTTATCCTATGTCCATGCTATATACTTATAAGCATAAGAGTAAATCATAAGGAGTGCATGGCATGAAAATTAAAAGTTTTAAGCTATATTTTTCACTTTTTAAGGTGACATTTTTAGTCAGTTGCTTCAGCTTTGGTGGAGGCTACGTAATTATTCCATTATTAAGAAAGTATTTAGTTGAAGATATGAAACTGATAAATAATGAAGAGCTACTAGATATGGCAGCAATAGCTCAATCGAATCCAGGAGCCATTGCTGTTAATTTATCCTCACTAATAGGATATAACCTTTTAGGTGTAAAAGGAGCTATTATCACATGTATAGGTACGGTTTTACCTCCTTTATTAATATTATCTATTATATCTTTCTTCTACGAAGCATTCAGAAGTAATATGATTATTTCTTCAGTTCTTAAAGGAATGGAAGCCGGTGTTGCAGCTACAATTGTAGATCTAGTTATTGATATGAGCCAAGATGTATTTAAGGAAAAAAATTTATTACTATCACTTTTAGTTCCTCTATCATTTATAGCTAGCTTCTTCTTTAATATTAATGTACTAGCTATTATTATTTTTGGAGTAATAGTCAGCCTTACTCAAGTATATGTTAAGAAGAAAAAATTAGGAGGACTCAGAAATGATTAATATCCTTATTACCTTATTTTTAAGCTTTTGGCAAATAGGTTCTTTTAGTATTGGTGGCGGTTATGCTATAATGCCTCTAATTCAAGATCAAATGGTAAATAAATATGGTTGGCTTACTATTCAAGAATTTACTGATATTATTACTATATCTCAAATGACTCCTGGACCATTATCAATTAATGCTTCAACTTTTGTTGGCCTAAGAATAGCTGGAATCCTTGGTGCAATATTAGCTACCTTCGCTTGCGTAATTACTGGTGTAATTATTTCTATTTTCTTATTTAATTTTTTTAAAAAGCATAATGATATCGAAGAAATTGCAAATATTTTAAAAGGTCTTCGTTCAACTTCAATTGGTCTTATTGCATCATCTGCTTCCTCTATAATTTTAATTGCATTTTTAGGTAGAACTACACTAAGTGGAAATTTGAATAACCTTAACATATTTGCTATTATAATTTTTTCTATTTCACTATTTTTACTTAGGAGATATAAGTTTAATCCATTAACAATTATAGCATTAACAGGCTTTTTAGGTTTGTTTATTTATATATAACTATTATAGATATCAATATACATGATTATAAAAATAACCATAATAAGAAATCCTAATACTTATTATGGTTATTTTTTAATTTTACTTATTTTATTAATTTTTCATTTAATTAATTTCTTTTGCTGTTCATATATAAAATATAAAGGAAAGTAGCTTCCTTAAAATTACGTATATCAAATCCAGTTTCCTTTTTAATTTTTTCAATTCTATACATTAATGTATTTCTATGTACATATAGATTTTTAGATGCTTTAGTTAAAGATAAGTCACATTTTAATATTTCTTCAATTGTTTGTATTAATTCATGACTTAAGTTTTTAAATATATCCTTATATTCTTCCTTTAACTCTTGTACATATTTATCTGATAAATTAAAAATAGCCTTTTCTAAATACATTTCTTCAATACAATATATTTCAGGCTTTATTTTGAATTTTCTTCCTATTTCTAAGGTTTGTACAGATTTATTATATGCTTTTTTAAATCCTTCGAATGTATAGTCTAAATTACTTATACATATTTTTATATTTATTCCTAAAGTTTGAATAATTGTTTCCTTTAATGAAAGAGCATATTCTTTTTCATCTTCTAAATTCCCAATTACAATTATTCTATCGTAGATTTCTCCAATATAAACATTATTATCGGAATATGTATCCTTTACTATTTCTAAAACTTCATTTTCTTTAATAGCTTCAATAAGTAACATTTTATTTGCTTTAGTTATTGATGGATCTAACAATACATCCCATTGCTTTTTCCCTTCAAGCAATTCTTCTATTATATTTTCTTCTGTTATACATTTATTTAATATATACTCAATTGCTGGTATTATTCTAATATCATCTTGTTCTAAAATCAATTTATAAATTTTATCTTTTACAGATATTTTTCTCATAACCTTTGATTCCGTTGTTGGTAAATTATCAAAAATTTCATTGTTACTAGAATCTAATAATCTAACCCTAATATTAGTTTTTTCACATACTTCATTTAATAGTTTTACAATTGCTACCATATATTCCTCCTCTTTGAGTTTAAATCCTTCTCATACTTATATTATATATATGTTTCAATTAATAATCTATATGATTAACATAATAAATTAGGTAGTACTTTCTTAATTATACTTAATTTTTAAACAAAAAAGTTATAGGTAGCCCTATAACTTTTTTTCTTCTACAATCTTTTTATTTCCTCTATAACTTTATTAATATTTATTTTTGCAAGATTAATAGATGAATCATCGTTAAACATATCAATATTATCTACTACTATATAGTAATAGCATACCCCATATTTCCTTTTTATGATAAGCTCATAATCTCTATTATCTATTTTCTCATAACCTCTATTTGCTAATATTGTTATTTCCTTTATTTCTGAAATATTTAAACTTCCCAAATTGATAAGTTTATTATATATAAATAGTGAAAATATATTGTTTTCTTCATATATATCTTTAGTATCAATTATCTCTTCATAGCGTG
>NZ_ASRV01000198.1 GCF_000401215.1 Clostridium sartagoforme AAU1
GGCTAAATCATCTAAAGATGCCTCATCTTTCATTTCAATTATCTTATTTATTCTTTCAATACTAACGTAACATTGTTGCATTGTAAATAGTTTTTTTATTATTTAGAATAAATTCACTTTTAATATTAAAATCCTAAGAAATTTGTATAATTATATTTTTAAGTTTCATAAGATAAAAAGGAGAAACTCATAGTGTTATCTCCTTTTTCAAATTGTTTAAATTAATATAGTTAAAATTTTCTATTATAATCTATATTTAATTATGCATACACTCTACTTCACTGAATTTACTTATTTTTTTGAATGTATTTTTCTATTTCTTCTGCAACTATTTTGGCATGGGATGCTGCTCTAACCACAGTTTTAGCTCCGGTAACTACATCTCCTGATGCAAAAACTCCGTCTCTTGTTGTATGACCATATTCATCTGTTAATAGAAGCCCCCACTTATTTGTTTCAAGTCCTGTTGTATTTGAAACAATATTATTCTTTGGAGATTGACTTACAGCAATTATTATTGAATCACATTCAAATATTCCTTCTTTTCCTTCAATAACTATAGTGCTGATTTTTCCATCTTCATCTACAACATTTTCTGTTTCTATATATTTAACTCCTTCTTCTGTTAACTCTACAGGAGACTTAAACAACTCAAACTTAATTTCATCTGAAATTGCTCCTTCTAACTCAGCTTTTGTTGCAGGTATATTTTCCATTCCTTTTCTATATAAAATATATACTTCTTTAGCACCATTTCTTTTTGCTGTTCTTGCTGCATCCATCGCAACATCTCCAGCTCCTATTACACATACTTTATTTCCCAAGTTATAAACACTAGGTGATTTTAAATAATCTATTGCATAATGTACATGCCCTAAACTTTCACCTTTTATATCTAATGTCTTAGGATTCCATACTCCTGTACCTATAAATATAGCTTTATATCCATCAAAGAAAAGTTTATCTAGGGTTAAAACAGGCCCAACTAATGTATTTGGTCTTATTTTAACTCCTAATTCAATTAATCTTTCTTCATAATGATCTATAATACTATTGGGAAGTCTGAATTCTGGTATTCCATATCTTAATACTCCCCCTATTTTATCATGTGAATCAAATATAGTAACTTTATATCCTTTTTGTGCTAATATAAAAGCTATAGTTATTCCAGCTGGTCCTCCACCTATTATTGCAATTCTTTCTTCTAATTCTTTTTCTTTTTCAAGCTTTATGTTTTCTAAATAATATTTTGATACATGCTTCTCTATATCACAAAAGCTTACTGGTTCGTCTTTTATTCCTCTAATACAATTTCCTCTACATTGGTCTTCATGAGGGCATACTATAGCACAAACTAATGATAGTGGATTATTTTGAAATAAAATTTCCCCAGCCTTTGCTATTTGCCCTTCTTTAAATAATTCTATAACTTCTGGAATAGAAGTATTTATAGGACAGTGTGCTTGGCATCTTGGTTTTTTACACATATAACATCTATTTGCTTCCATTGCTAATTCCTTCATAATTAACACTCCCCCTTTTCTTTAGTTAAATTCAGTCTTTATATTATATCATCATACTTAATATTAAATAAAGATAAACTTCTTTCCAAAATTCCATTTAAATATGCCAGTACAATTCCATAATTAGTTATCGGAACATTTTTTTCTCTACATTGATTTACTCTATTAACTACAGTTTTCCTATTAATCATACATGCTCCACAATGAATTATTAAATCATATTTATCCATATCCTCAGGAAAGTCATGAAAAATACTATAATCATATGTTAATTCTGCTCCAACATAGTTATTTAATAGCTTTGGAATTTTAACTCTTCCAATATCCTCATGAGAAACATTATGAGTACAGCTTTCTGCCATTAATATTCTTGAATCTTTATTTAAATTTTTTATTTGTAATGCTCCTTTTATAAACTCTTCAAAGTCTCCTTTTTGCCTTGCAAATAGCATTGAAAAACTTGTTAAATTTATGTTTTTAGGAACAATCTTGTCTACTTCTTTAAATGCTTGAGAATCTGTTATTACTAAATCTACATCTTTTATATCTTCAAGTGCACTTTTAAGTTCTGTATCTCTAACAACATAACTTTTTATTCCATGATCTAAACAATCCCTTATACATTGTACCTGTGGTAGTATTATTCTTCCCTTTGGAGCTTCTGAGTCTATTGGGACAACTAAAATTACTTTACTATTATATTCAAGCAGATCCCCTACTATTGGAAGTTCTTCTTCCTCCTGCTGTAATATATTTATAAGTTTATCTCTTAATAAATCTATACCTTCACCTGTTTGTGATGATAAAAATATTGAATCATTGAATTTACTTTTTAATTCTTCTAATATATTTTCTTTTACACTATCGCATTTATTTATAACAATTATATAAGGTATATTATATTTTTTAAAATTTCTCTTAATTTCTTTAAACTTTTTCAAATCAATATCATTAATATCAAAGATATAAATTGCTACATCTGTTCTTTTAATAATATCTAATGTTTTTTTATTCTTATTTCCCCAAGTTCACTTTTATCTTCAAACCCTGCTGTATCTATCATCAAAATTGGTCCAACTGGTATAAGCTCCATGGCTTTTTGAACTGGATCTGTTGTTGTCCCTTCCTTTTCTGAAACAAGCGAAATTTCTTGACCTAAAAATTTATTTATTAATGATGATTTTCCTGCATTAGTTTTCCCAAACACTGCAATATGCTTCCTATTTGCATTTGGTGTTGAATTCATAGTAACCTCCCCCTATATATATAAATCTCTTTGTCCTTTTCTTAGTTTTTCTAAGTTACTTTTTAGTACATTTTTTATATCTTCTCTTTTTATATTCTCTATTTCTTTACTTATAACTTTTTCTGATTTTTCTAATATTTCCTTATCGCCATAATCTAGAGCAAATTCTAATAATGTAGCCATTGCGTTAGGTTCACACATATTTTGAATTTCTCCACTTTTAGCAAGAGTCATAAATCTTTCTCCAGTTCTTCCTTTTCTATAGCATGCTGTGCAATAACTTGGAATATATCCATCATCTAAAACTCCCTTTAATACTTCAAGAGGAGTTCTTTCATCTGATGTTTTAAATTGAGAAACTTCTTTTCCTTCTTCTCTATCCTTATAGCCTCCAACACCTGTACTTGAACCTGCACTTAATTGTGATACTCCACATTTTAATAATTCTCTTCTCATCTCTGCAGTTTCTCTTGTTGACATTATTATGCCTGTAAATGGTACAGCAATTCTTACTATTGCAACTAATTTTTTGAACATATCATCATCAACTATATGTGGGAATTGCTCTAAAGTCATTCCTTTAGCTGGCTTTAGTCTTGGCATTGAAATGGTATGGAATCCTACTCCAAACTTTTCTTCCAAATGTTTATTGTGCATCATAAGACCTATAATTTCAAATTTGGGATCAGCTAACCCAAATAAAACTCCAGCTCCCACATCATCTACTCCAGCTTCCATAGCTCTATCAAAGGCTGTTAAATGATAATTATAGTCTCCTTTAATTGATTTTGGATGCATTTTTTCATAAGTTGGTTTGTGATATGTTTCTTGGAATAAAATATAAGTTCCTATCTTAGCTTCATTTAATTTTTTATAATTCTCAACAGTTGTTGCTGCTATATTAACATTTACTCTTCTTATTTCTCCATTCTCATTTTGAGTCTTATAAATGGTATCTAAACATTCTACTACATAATCTATTGGAGCATTTACAGGATCTTCTCCAAGTTCTAAAGCAAGTCTTTTATGTCCCATTTTTTCAAGAATTTTAACTTCTTCTCTTACTTCTTCCATAGTTAATTTTCTTCTACCAAATTCATTACATCTTTGATATCCACAGTAAACACAATTATTTACACAATAATCACTTACATATAGCGGGGCAAACATTACAACTCTTTTTCCATAAATTGAATCTTTGATTTCTCCTGCTAATTTATATATTTCCTTCAAATCTTCTTCATCTTCTGCTTGAAGTAATACTGCTATATCTTCATATGATAATCCATCTCTTTTCTTAGCTCTCTCTAAAACAGCATTTATTTCTTCTTTTGTTGCCTTCTTAGCTTCTTCTAAAATTTTTTCAATATATTCATGATCAATAAACATATAAAACACTCCTATAATCTATAATTTATTTATTTATTTATTTATTATCCTTATATTTTCAGCTTGGATTTTTTCTTCCACAAAGTTATATCCATGCTCTTTTTTCCAGGCTACATTATCACCTCTTGTTACTTCAACCTTAAATCCAGCCTTTCTTATCCTTCCTTCTATACACTGCCTACATTCCGCAGCCTCATCTCCAGTGCATATTTTCCCATCATAAAGTGAGTATTTTTCTCTTACACTAGTTGGTGATAAATTTGGCATAACTACATTTCCACCTGCTTTTATGCCTTTTTCTCTACCTGTTGGATCTATACTTCCAAGAGCAGTTGTAGATGGCAATAAAACATTAGGCAATAGTAATCTTACCAATGCCAACATTGTAGTAGTTTTTTCTAATGTTCCAGCTTTATTATTTTTAAGAGGTGTATCTTTATGGGGAATAAACGGACCAATTCCACACATATGAGGCTCCAACTCTTTTACAAATAGTAAGTCATTAACTAAATCTTTATTAGTTTGTTTTGGAAGCCCAACCATAAAGCCTGCTCCCACTTGATATCCTATTTCCTTTAGATTTTTTAAACACTGTCTTCTTTCTTCAAAACTGGCTCCTGGATGAAGTTCATCATAAAGTTCCTTTGTAGCTGTTTCATGCCTCAATAAATATCTGTCAGCACCGGCCTCAAACATCTTCTTATAAGATTCATAACTTCTTTCTCCTAAAGATAATGTTATTGCATTATTGGGGTATTTTTCCTTAATCATTCTTATTATTTCTATCATTACTTCATCTGTAAAATAATCATCTTCTCCACCTTGAAGAACATATGTCTTATAGCCCAGCCTGTCCCCAATATCAACACATTCCATAATATCTTCTTTTGTTAATCTATATCTATCTGCTTCTGTATTACTTCTTCTTATTCCACAATAAACACAGTTTCTTTTGCAGAAGTTTGTAAACTCAATAAGACCTCTCATATAAACCTTATCCCCATAAGTTTTCATTCTAGTTTCATGAGATTTCTGTATTAAATAAGTTTTATCTTCTTGATTTAGATTATCTAATAAAAAATAAGTTCATCCCTACTAGCATTATTAAACTTATATAGCTTATCTATAATATTTTTAACTACCATATACACTCCTCCAAAAATCCATTGATAGATACTTTATTATGTTTATTTTTATTATGTACTTATACTTTTTTACTACAGCTCTTTCTTACTAATAGCTGTTTTAACTGTTACTCCTTTAATATTTCCGAGTTTTCCTGTTAAACTATTAATTTCATTTAAGTCACCTGTAACAACTATAGATATAATTGATATTTCATTTTCTAGTGGTATCCCCATCCTACCTTTAATACTTCCTCTAAAGCTTGCAACAACTTCATTAAATTCAGCATTACATTTATTTGGATCTTCTAAAATAGCACTTATAACCCCTATTTTCATAGTTACCTCCTTAATTTTGTGAAGCAAAATAAAAGTCTACTTTCTTAATTCAAAGAAAATAGACTTTTTATATTAACAATAAAATTTATAACATTATAAAATAAACTAAGCGTATGCTTAATTTATAAACTTTTATTCTTAATAAATTATTTTCTACTATCTTTCAAATTAGATTTCTCTTTTTTGTTAGATGTTATATTTTTATTTAAGTATATAGATAAATATTAAAACAAATAAATAAAGACTTTTTCTCTAAACAAATGAATTTATATTAATCTTATTAATTATATGATAATTATTCCAGTTTATGATGTCAATAGAACTTCATCTTTCATTAATAAATAGATGTTCTCTAAAGACATCACTTCTTGCTATTTATTATAATACATTAAAATTTTATCTTTTTCTCCTGGAGCTAAATTAAAATTATCTAATTCTTCTAAACTTACCCAAGCTCCTTCAATTATATCATTTCCATATGTAACTTGTGTCTTTAGCTCTCCTTGATAAACTGCATATATTTCTTTATTTTCTTCATTTAATATATTAGCTATTTTCTCTACATTAAAAACTATAGATTTTAAATCTTCTTTTATAGCACGTGAAACACATTTTTCTTCGGATTCTCTTCCTTTTAATTTTTTCCCTACATTGTACCAAAATTCCTGTTCATTTTTCTTTACTTTCTTTTTTACAATAAATACATTTTTAAAATCATCCTTAATCACTATTGAACAGGAAGTAACCTTAGACATATTATTTCCCCCTTATACCTCGTCTATATTCTTAATTACTTATATTATTTCTTACCTAATCTAATATTCTACAATAATTTTCTTTTACCTTTATATAATTTTATAAATTATTTTTTATATCTATTAGATAAGATTTAATTACTGCTAGTAACTCTCTAGAATACATAACTGGAACTAATAAAGGTAATGTGTTGTTTGTATAAAAGCTAACTGTATTATAATTTAGTTTCTTTGCTATCATATTACTTCTAAATGCATGAAAATCTGAAGTTATTATTTTTATATCTAAATCTGATACACTCTTAGATGTCTCATTTTCTAATATATCTTTTGAAAATAATAAATTTTCATTTGTATTTGTAGACTTTTTTTCCATTATTATCAATTCTTCCTTTATTCCATTATCTACTAAATATTTTTTCATTGCTTGCGCCTCTGATATATCTTCACCTGGACCTTGTCCCCCTGATACTATTATTTTAGGTTTCTTGTCTTGATTATTAATATATTTAATTGTTGTATCTAATCTTTGTTTTAATGTAAGGCTCGGCCTTTTTCCTTTAACTCCTGCACCAAGAACTATAACATAATTAGAATAACTATTATCTTTTTTAGGAAATATAACTATTGCACATTCTATAATCATAAAAAACAAAATAATAGCTATTATACAGTATTTACCTATATTAATTATTTTTTTGCTTTTGAATTTCTTATTAAAATATTTTCTCAATTTATTTTTCATATAATGATAAATAATTAAAATAACTCCTAATGCAAAGAAAACTTCACTAAAAGTTATTTTTCCGAATAATAAGTTTATGCTTATATAATATATAATTATAATTGTTCCTATTATCAAGTCTAATTTCTTACTCATAACCAAGCCCCTTTATATTTATTCTTATTACATATTATCATAATTATACATTTTTACAACAATTTACTATTAACCTTAACTTAATATTAAGAATTAAAAAATAGCTAAAATTATAAAAATATAATCTTAGCTATTTTAAGTTTAAATTATTTTATTGGTTCTCCATCAAAATCTGTATATTCATTTTTATTTTTATCATTTCCAATATTATTTTGATTTTCATGTAACTTTTGTCTTCTTAATCCCTTTTGCATAGGATTTTTACTTTTTGTATTCCTTGACATATAAAACACATCCTTTCAAAAGTATTTTATACCCTAAAAATTTTTTAATACATCATTTATTTACTTTATAAATTACAGTTCAAATTCTTCTACTTCTATAGAATACATACCACAATTTTTACAAACTATTACTGTAACTAAGTAACTCTTATCTACTATACCTTCTCTATTTAGCCTAGTGAAAGATTTTTTATCGTATTGATTATCTATACTGCTTGTAATAAATTTATTATTTTTTCCATAAGCATAAAAATAGAACTCTAAGAAGTCAAAAACTTTCTTTTTTTCTTCTTTTCCTGCCCTACAATTGCTACAACAACTTTCATAATATGCATTTTGAAATTCTGCTTCATTGCTATTTGAAAGTAATTCTAATACCTTTTCAGTATCAAATTCTTGAAGTTCTTCATTTTCATCATTTGCAAAATATTCTAAGTTTTCCTCTTCTAAAGTATATTCCTTGTCTTCAAATTTAAATTTATATATCATTTTATCTTCCTTTCAAGATTAGTTATTTTACTTTTATTATTTTAACTAAAGCCTAACTAATATTTCGTTTATCTCTTCACTTACTTTAAGCCTTTCTTCATGTATCCATTTAAAATCAAATTCCAAATTGAATATTTTACAAAATGAATAGTAAATATTTATCCTTTGATAATAGCATTCAAGCTCATCTAAATTTCCCTTAAAACATTGTGGTCTAGTTATTGCTTTATTTTTTATAACAAATAACTCTTCAACATAATCTAAAAATGTATTCATAAGCTCTTCTTTTGATATATCAAATGGTATTTTTAATAGATCCCACTGAACTTCTTCCTTCAACTTATATCTCTTAATACTATCTAGTATAACTAAATATTCGTTTATATCCATTTTTCTATAATAATCTATAGATTCTTCCCTCGTTGCCCATAAAGCTAATTTTTCATTAAGAGGTAAGCTTTTAATATTTAATATAGCTTCTGAAGGTCCTATCACAGCTGAATTTATGATTTTATCTCTTTCTTCTAGCTTCTCTTTTATAAATTTCTGATTATCTCTTACAGTAGCTACATAGCCAATCTCATATATACCTTTTCTACCTGCTCTACCTGCAACTTGCTTTATTTCTTGTGATGTAAGATACCTTATTTCTTCTCCATCAAATTTTTGTATATCTAAAAATACTATTCTCTTTATTGGAAGATTAACCCCCATCCCTATAGCATCAGTAGTTATAAGAACTTTATTTTCTTTGCTTATAAACATATCATATTGTTTTCTCCTAACCTCTGGAGGTAAATCCCCATAAATTATACTAGTTTTTATACCTAAATCTGAATATTGCTGCGCTATTTGTAAAACCTTTTTCTTAGAGAATACAACTATAGCATCTCCCTCTTCTGCATTATTATAGTTGAAATTATTTTCTTGAACTTCTAATGGAATACTTCGTTTATATTCTTTAAATTCATAATCATCATTACAATCAGTTACTATTTTCTCTACTACAGCCTTAGCATTTAAAGCCCCACAAATATGGATTTCATTGCACCTAAGCCCAAGCAAGGCTCTACTCCAAGCTGCTCCCCGTTGAGAGTCATCTATCATTTGAATTTCATCTATAATTGCTATATCATATTCTTTTTTTAAATCTACCTTTTCTATTGTACAAGATGTATGTGTTGCTCCCTCTTTTAATATTTCTTCTTCTCCTGTTAAAAGATTACAAGGAATATTATTATTATTTAATTTTTCATAGTTTTCTAATGCTAGAATTCTTAAAGGTGATAAATAAACACCCTTTTTAGCCACTTTTAATCTTTCCATAGCTGTATAGGTTTTACCTGTATTAGTTTCACCTAGATGTATATAAATCTTTCTCTTTATATTTCTTGCTAATTTGTATTCATCTTTAGGATTACTTGGGAAATTTTCTTCAAACTCTTTAGAAATAAGCTTTGGTATATGTTGCTTTGTTAATACAGACATAAATCCTGAGTTTATAAAACTATTATAATTTCCTCTTATTACTTGATAGAAATCGAAATTTGTATTGTTCTTTTTATTATAATCATCCAGTAATCTTTTAGAGACATATTCCAAAAGTTCTTCATATCTTTCATTTATATCTGAAAACTCTTTAAATCCTTCGCTTTCCATTTCTTTTAATTGTCTTATCTTTTTCCTTAATGAAGATTCTTGTTCAATTAAAGCACCTACTTTTGAATTATGTGCTATTTCTTCTATTTGACCAATCTGTGATTTTAGCTTTTTAAATTCCCTTTGCATTGCATTCTTTTTCAAATAACCACCTCTTGCATTAAATTCCTATTGTAAAAGATCCATTTATAAATTATAATATCTTATTGCTAAGCATATTTCTAGTTTATATTAATTAATCAAATATTATTTATTTTTTATAATTATTATTTATTTAATTATAAAGCTTCATTAATATATCATTGACATAATATATATATATTAACTATTAAATATTTTTAATAAAATTTGTATTTTTTCAGATTTTCTTAAGGATTATTTAAGATTTATAATATATAATCATATCTATAGAATGCTTTTATATTATTATTTATTATTTGGGGGATGATTTTACAATATGAAAAATAAACATATTTACTTAGTGTTTTCAAATACTGGTACGCTACTTTCAAAATGTATTAATTACTACACAAAAGACGAATATGTACATGTTTCCTTGAGTTTTGATGACTCCTTCAAAAAAATGTATTCATTTGGAAGAGTCTTTCCACAAATTCCTTTTATAGGTGGACTTGTAGAAGAAAACTTACAAGATGGTGTATATAAAAGATTTCAAAATAGCAGATGTGTCATTTATAAAATTAGTGTCGATAATAACCAATATAAATTATTAAAAGAAGAACTTAAAAGCTTCCTAAAAGAGCAAAAAAAATATAAATATAGTCTATTAGGATTAATTGGAGTTGCTATAAATAGACCAATGAAAAGGGACAACCATTATTTTTGTTCAGAATTTATTTCACACCTTTTAATTAAAAGTAACATATATGACTCTGATAAAATTCCAGGCCTAACAAAGCCTAGTGATTTATTAAATATTAGTCATAAAGAATTTATATATGAAGGCCTAACTTATGAATATAATAATGTTTATTCAAATTTAATATATTAAAAACTGAGAGTATCATCTCAGTTTTTTAATTTATAAACCTATGCTGATATCATCTTTTTTATAATGTCTTACTATACTTTTTATAAAGTTATATATTTTAAATAACCTGGGAAACTTTTCTTCTTCTTCTACTTTATTTTTAAATTCTGTCATTTGCATAATTGGCTCTAAAAGAGATATTGTATCTTCGTATCCTTCTCTTATTCTATTTTTTTTAGCTTCTTCATCTAAATTTAATGTTCCATTAATTACACTTTCATTTAAATTTCTTGGATATATCTCTATTATTTTAGTATTGGGATATAACGCTTTATCAACTTTTGCTTCTTTAGATAATAATACTACTATTATAATATCACACCCTTCTCCATAAACGGGTTGTATAGGTGTATTATCACAAATACCTCCATCTATATACTTACATCCAAAAAGCTCTGTAGGCTCATATATTAATGGGAGTGATGCGGATGCTATTATAATTTCTTTTCCCAATTCTTCATTAAAATCATTTACTTTAAAATATTTTACTTTAAAATCAGGCAATTCAGTACAAGCTGCATAACAAACCTTATTGTTTTCCTTCATCATATTAATATTTAAATACTTGTCTACTATATTTCTTGCACCTTCTTTAGATACTGCACCTTCTTCTATTTTTTGATTCATATACTTTTTAGCTATATTTAAATTTCTTCCTCCTAATATAAGACCTACTCCCTTTTTGAATAACTCAAATTTACTAATAGGAATTAATTTATCTATTGTTACTTCTTCCCATAAGGATTCAGCATCTTTTATATTATCTTGAGCAAATAATACAGCATTAAAAGCTCCAATTGATGTTCCTGAAAATACAGTTATGTATTTATGAATATTTAAATATACTAATGCCTTCCAAACTCCAAGTTCATAAGCTCCTTTTCCTCCGCCGCCTGATAATACTAATCCTATTTTCACTTTAATCCCCTCTTTTTTTAATCTTTGTAAGTCTTATATATATTATATAACTACCATATAAATTTTGTTAATCAATATATTCATTAACTCTACTAAAATATCATTTTTTAAATTTTAAATTTTTTTATAAAATAAAAACACCTTAAAATATTAACTTTAAGGTGTTTTATAAATAGTATAAACTACTTAATTGAGCTCTTTGCTAATTCTACTAAATCTGCAAATGCTTTTGGATCGTTTATAGCTATTTCTGATAACATTTTTCTATTCATATCTATTCCAGCTAATTTAATTCCATTCATAAATTTTGAGTATGAAAGACCATTCATTCTTGTTGCAGCATTGATTCTTGCTATCCAAAGTCTTCTAAAATCTCTTTTCTTTAATCTTCTTCCAACATAAGCATTTCTTAAAGCTCTTATTACTGATTCGTTAGCAGTTTTAAATAGTCTGCTTTTTCCACCATAATATCCTTTTGCAAGCTTTAATACTTTTTTATGATTCTTACGAGCATTTACCGCTCTTTTAACTCTAGCCATGTTTAATCCTCCTAAAAACCTCTATATTATAGGTATGGTAATAATTTCTTCATTGCTTTTTCTTGAGTAGTTGAAACATAAGCAGCTTTTCTTAAGTTTCTCTTTCTCTTAGCACTTTTCTTTGTTAATATATGACTCTTAAAAGCTTTCGCTCTTTTTAACTTTCCAGTTCCAGTTTTCTTAAATCTCTTTGCTGCACCTCTGTGGGTTTTCATTTTTGGCATGATACTTATCTCCTCTCAAGTTACGCTTTTTTAGGGCCTAAAACCATTGTCATGTTTCTACCTTCATGCTTAGCAGGCTTTTCAACAACACAAACGTCTTCTAATTTAGAAACAAAGTTATCTAATATTTTTTGTCCAATATGTCCTAATTGTGCTTCTCTTCCTTTAAATCTAACAGTGATTTTAACTTTATCCCCGTCTAATAAAAACTTTCTAGCATTTTTTGCTTTTATTGCAATATCATTTTCTTCAATAGTAAGACTGCATCTTATTTCCTTAAGAACAGTTACCTTTTGCTTTTTCTTAGCTTCTTTTTCTTTCTTTGATTGCTCATAAATATACTTACCTAAATCCATAATCCTACACACTGGTGGATTAGCATTTGGAGAAATCATAACTAAATCTAATTCTTTCTCTTCCGCAATTTTTTGAGCTTCCTTTGTTTGAAGTACACCTAATTGATTACCTTCTGAATCAATCACTCTAACTTCTTTAACTCTTATAGCTTCATTACAAGTAAAATCCTTACTTATACCAAGTCACCTCCAAAATTTTAAATAAAAACACAACAAAAATAGAGGACATATTATGCCGCCCTCTAGTATCTTATAAAAACCTAACTAAACTTATAGCTAGAAATTAATACAAAATTACATACCCTACTAAGCATTGCCGTAAGGTGAGAAACGGCTGTTTCTTCTTAAATACATCATTCATTGTATCATTGTTTTTTTGTTGTGTCAATCTTTTTACATAATTATTATTTACAAATATAGCATATATTATACCAATATATTTTATTCTATAGCTCCTGTATAATCTAAGATTCCGCCTCTTAAATTATATAATTTTTTAAAACCTTCTTCTTCTAACATAGCGCATGCTACACTACTTTTGGCTCCTACTTTACAATATACTAAAATAGGCTTATCTTTAAAATCTTCTAGTTCCTCTAGTTCCCATTCCAATTCATCTACAGGTATATTTTTAGAGTTAACTATTCTTGACTTTTTGAATTCACTAAATTTTCTTACATCTATTATTAATAATTCTTTACTATCTTTAATTAACTTCTGAGCTTGTTCATTATTAATTAATTTTATGATACTCATTTTTTCACCTCTTAATTTATTATTATAATACTTTAAATTTATATATACAACTTTCAATATAAAAATAAGAGGCACTATCGCATAGACAGTCCTCTCTTAATTTATAACTTATACTAATTAAATTCTTCCATTCTTATTATATTGTTAATTTTATAAACTGAATTTAACTTGCAAACACTATCTATTGAATTTAAAATATTGCCCTCTTTTGTGTAGTGTGTTACTAAAACTAAAGTCACTTTATTTTCATTTTCTATATCTCTACCTCTTTGAATTACAGAAAGCAATCCAACATTCATTGAACCAAAAACTGATGTTATTTCACCTAAGACCCCTGGTCTATCTTCTACTGTTAACCTTATATAATATTTGCTTATGACCTCTTCTATATTATATAACTCTTTATCCCATAAATTGTTTTTTACCACTGTATTAATATTATCTATATCAATATTACTTCTTAATATTGATACTATATCTGATATAACTGCACTACCTGTTGGTAAATCGCCAGCACCTCTTCCATAGAACATCAAATCTCCAACTGCATTCCCTTTTATGAATACAGCGTTAAATGAATCATAAACATTGGCTAATGGATGATTTTCAGGTATCATAGTTGGATGAACTCTAAGCTCTAATTTTCCAGCATTATCTTTAACTATTGCTAATAGCTTTATAACTTTTTTAAATTCTCTTGCATACTGTATATCTATTGATTCAATTTTACTTATACCTTCTCTATATACATTTTCAACTTTAATTTTAGTTCCAAATGCTAATGAAGAAAGGATAGCTAACTTATATTGAGCGTCAAACCCTTCAATATCTGATGTTGGGTCTGTTTCGGCATATCCCATTTCTTGAGCTTGCTTCAAGGCTTCATTAAAACTTAAGTTTTCAAATTCCATTTTAGTTAATATATAATTAGTTGTTCCATTAACTATTCCATATAACTTTTCTATTTTATTAGCTGTTAAACTTTCGTTTATACCATTAATTATTGGAATTCCACCTGCTACACTAGCTTCATAATTAAACATAACTCCTTGACTATCAGCTTTTTGAAATAATTCATCTCCACCTGTTGCTAGAAGCATTTTATTTGCCGTAACTATATGTTTTCTTTTATTCATAGATTCTAGCATATATTCTCTAGCAGGTTCAATCCCTCCCATTACTTCTACTACAATTTTAATAGAATCATCATTGATGATATCATTAAAATCTGTTGTTAAAAGCTCGCTAGGAACTTCTACCCCTCTTTCTTTTTTTAGATCTCTAACTAGAATTTTACTTACTTCAACTTCGTAGCCTGATCTTTTCATAATTTCTTCTTTGTTCGAATTTAGTATCATCCAAACTCCACGCCCAACATTGCCTAGCCCCAATAAAGCAATTTTAACTTTTTTCATCTTTACTCCCCCTTATACTACTTATTGCTATTATTGATATTATACTAATTAATATATTTTTTACCATATATAAATATTTTTTCATCAATATTTTTATAAGTTATTATTTTAATTGCACCTTTTTGATGAAATCTGAATTATATAAGATTTATAATTATCAACTTTCAACTACAAATATACGCTCTTCCATAATTAAAAGCTGAAAGTTAATTCCCTTTTAACTTTCAGCTTTTAAAAATTTCTTTATCATTATTCCTTATTCAAAATTAACGAATTTAAATCAACTTTATCTTCATCATTTTTTGAAATTTCATATTTGTCTTTATTACTCATAACATCCTGAAGTTCTACATAAGAATTTGTAATTTTTGATGAGTATTCATCAAAATTATATCTTCATTCGAAGTATCATCATTTATTTTTAATTTATCAACATCTTTGTTTATTCTCAAAGATGAATTTGTTTGAAAATTATGTTGTGATAAATTTTCTGAGTTTTTAAGTATCAATTCATCTAATATTCCTTTAATCATCAATAACACCTCCATATTTCTATAAAAGTATTATTAGTAACTTCTCATTAATTTATTAAACTATTTACAAATCATCCTTATATAGTTTTAAATAAACAGCAATTATAAATTAAAACCCTCAACACTTTTATTGGTTGAGGGTTTATTATTTCATTTATATAATTATGCCGCTTCTAAATCACTTTCATCAATAACTTCTATTTCTGGCTTGTCCTCTTTTAAAACTACATTTAGTATTAATGCTACTATAGTTCCAGTTGATATTCCTGATGAAAAAATCATTTTTAATCCTTCTGGTAATTGTGAAATAAATTCTGGTCTAAAAGTTACACCAAGTCCTAATCCAATAGATGTAGCTATTATTAATAAATTACGTTCATTTATTTTTACTTTACTTAATGTTTTTATTCCTGCTGCTGCAACTGTTCCAAACATTACTATGCCAACGCCACCTAAAACAGGTTGTGGAATACTATTAACTATTGCTGCAAGTTTAGGTAAAAACCCTAAAATAACTAATATAATTCCTGCCATAACTGCTACGTATCTACTAGCAACTTTAGTTAACGGTATTAAACCAACATTTTGACTAAAGGTTGTATTTGGAAATGCACCTACAAATCCAGCTATCATGCTTCCAATTCCATCTGCTAAAACTCCAGCTCCAACTCTTTTTTCTTTAAGATCTACTTGTGAAACTTCTCCAATGGCTTTTAAGCATCCTACAGTTCCAATTGATGCTACAAAATATGCTGGAACAAATGCAATGACTGCTTTTAAATCAAAAGCAACTCCATATTCCAGTATTTTAGGAAGTGAAATCCAGCTTGCTTCCTTAACTGCAGTAAAATCTACTAATCCAAGTGGAATACACGCAATATATCCAATTAACATTCCTATAAGTATTGATGCACCACTAAGCATCCCTTTTCCATAATGATTTAATAATAATGTACCAGTAAGTACAAGCATTGAAATAACTATATTTTTTATACTTCCATAATCTATTGCACCACTTCCACCTGCGGCCCAATCTATTGATACTGGTAATAATGTTAGTCCAATTAAACATACAACCGTTCCAGTAACCAAAGGTGGAAATAACTTCATTAGGGGTTTTATAAAATAGCTAAGAATCACTTCGAAAAAAGATCCCAAAATTGTTGCTCCTATTATTCCAGGAAGTCCTAAAACAGATCCAACTGTAATAGATGGAGATACAAATGTAAAGTCAGTCCCCATTATGCAAGCTACCTTAGAACCTACTGGTCCCACTCCCCTAGCTTGTATTATAGTTGCAATTCCTGCTGAAAGTATTGATGCACTTATTAATGCTGTTGATGTTTTAGAATCAAACCCTAAGGCACTAGATATAACTAGTGGAACAACTATTATGCCACCAAATGCAGCAAATATATGCTGAATTCCAAATAATATTTTTTCTAGTATTGTTGGATTATCATCAACCCCATACAATAAGTTAATTTTATCTGTTGTTTTTGAATTATTCATTCCTTCATCTCCTATCGTTTTAAATAAAAAAACACCTCGTAATCGAGGTGCTGTATTTAAAACTGAAAAGATATCTATAAATTTATTCAAAATCTACGATAATTTTATCTATTTCAAATCCAATACCTCGTAGTCTGCAAATTTACGGTTAGCAGGTAGAAACTTTCGATCCATATTATCGATGATATACGAGTTTTTTTCTAATTTATATTGTATTATACACAAGCATTAAAATTATTTCAACATTTAATTGTTTATTAAATCAACAGTACTATTCTTTTCTTTAACTTGATTCTCTCTTATATTAAATAAAATTTTTGCAATTATTAATATTAAAGAGCAAGCCCATATAGATTTAACACCTATTACTACAGTTAATATTCCTCCTAATGATGCTCCAATTAAAAATGAAAATATTATTATTGAATACCTAATTGATTTTATATAGGCATCTTTATTTCTTTCTGCTATTGCTAAATAAACTGACTGACATGCTATTCTTAAATTACCTGTACACATTGTTGTGCTGTATGGAGAATCTACTAACTTTCTAAAAGATGATATTTGTACTGATGAAACAAAGGATATAGTAACTGTTACAAATATATGCGGAACATCTTTTGGTACAAATCCAACTATGACTAACACAATTGCTTCAACAATTAAAATAATTTGCTCACCCTTAGATGATTCCAAATAATTTTCTGTAGATTTTTTCTTTATTGCCTCTGCAACAAAAACTCCTATTATGAATGATAAAATAGGAAGTACCGCCATAAATACATCATTATAATTTCTATTAGTAATACCTAAAGCAACCAATACCATATTACCAGTTTCAGCATTAGCAAATACTCCTCCCCTACATATAAATGTATATGCATCTAAAAATCCTCCTACTATTGCAAGAAGTATTCCTAAGGTTACTGATTCAACAGTATTTTTATTGCTGGGTAAATTTTTTCTTATGTCTATAATTATTTCTTTTGCTCTAAGATCTTTTATATCCACCTAATGCCCCCTTAACTCCTATAATTATTATTGTAATTAAGTTACATTTAATTTTATCTTTATTATACTCCAACTATATTTTTAAGCCATTTCTTTTGTTTATATCTTCTAAATCCTAATATAAATTTATATACTTCTTCTAGCGTTATCATTGCATAAACATAATAAATAGGTAATCCTAGAACTATTCCTCCTAAGAAGGCAAATGGAATACCAACACACCATACTCCAGTCATATCTAAAAGAAGAGATGCCTTTGTATCGCCTCCACTTCTAAGAACTCCCACAATATTTACTAAATTAAAAGTTCTAAATGGTAAATAACATACAAATACAGTTAAACATTTAGTTATATCCCTTGCTACATTATTTGGAACAGAAAATAACCTAATTAATGGAGTTCTTATTAAAATACATATTATTCCCATTATTAAGGCTAATATTAATTGTAATGTAAAGAAACTTTTTGCATGTTTTTCTGCATTATCTAATTTATTTGCACCAAGCTCATTTCCTAATATAACTGCTGTAGCTGAACTTAACCCTTGAAATAAGACAACACAAATTTGCTCAACGTTTTGTGTTATTGTTATTGATGCAACTGCCTCATCACCCATTCTTCCATAAACTAATGAATACATAGTAACTCCAAGTCCCCATATAAATTCATTTGCTATAACCGGTGATACTGTAACAAAATATCTTTTTATAAATTCTTTATCAAAATCTATAAGTTCTTTTATTTTAGCTGCTGCTGCCCCTTTATCAATATAAACAACAGATAAAATAGAAATAGCCTCTACCAATCTTGCAATAACAGTTGCAAGCGCAGCTCCTCTAACCCCTAACTCTGGTGCACCAAAATTTCCAAATATAAATGTATAATTTAATATTACATTTACTCCAATAGATACTATACTTATAAAAACTGGAGCTTTTACTTTATTAGTTGCTCTTAAAAGTGCTATATAGCAGTTTGTAACCGCAGTAAGTGGATAACTTAAAGCTACTATAACTAAATAAGATGCTCCAACTGCTATTGTGCTTTCACTTGGCGTAAAAATTCGCATAACTATATTGGGTATCAACAATCCTGCTGCCATAAAAATTATTGATGCAGTAACTCCAATTATAAGAGAAATGCCAAGAACTCTTCTTATATTTTTCACATCTCTTTTTCCCCAATATTGAGCTGTTAGTATAGATGATCCACTAACAACTCCAAATAATAATAATATAAAAACAAAGAATACTTTATTCGCAAGTCCAACAGCTGCTATAGCACTTTCCCCTAAACTACCAATCATCATTGTATCTACAAGATTTAAGGTTGTATTAAGAAGTGCTTGCATAGCTATTGGAATAGCAATAGTTATAGTTTTCTTTAAAAATTTTTTATCCTCAAACAAGTCATTCAAATATGACAATATCATTTGTCCTAATCCCCCTATCTCTATATTTTATATTATTTTCTTATTTCATTAATTTTTCAATTATAAAAAGCGTATCTTTCGATACACCTTCTATAAGAATTGCTAATATTTATATATAAAATATATTTAAATTCTAGTTTAAGTATTATCTTTAATTTTTTCTAAAATATTTTCCTTTTATTCCGTTGAATTTTTCACTTTTACTATTTCTACTTCAGTTTCATTATAAGTAACCTGTCCACCTATATCGGATATGCCTGAATCAGTTAAATAATTTGGGTTTCCATGTTTAGTCCACCATCCAGCATACATTAATACTACAAAATCACCAACAGAATTATCTATCTTTATCTTTGTTTTTATTTCACCATTTTTATTTTTCAATAATATTATTTCATTTTCTTTTGTAAATAATTCATTTGCCATTTTTTCATTTATATGTGCAATTGAAACCCCATCATTATCCATTATATGTTGACTTGATAAAGTATCTCTACTGTGATTAGTTAACAACCTAAATTTTCTTATATCTTCATTTTCTTTTTTATAATTTTTATATAATCTATTATTAAAAAATATCTCGAATTTGCCTGATTTAGTATCAAATTTTTTATCTTCCCAGGCTATAGGATTATGAATTGTAAAATGATTTTCTTTTAAAAATTCTATATCAACTTTACTATTAAAAGCTTTTAACGGCTCTAAAACCTTTGATAAATATTCTTTTTTGCTTACATAAGGATAGTTTCTTAAGTTAATTCTTTTTGCAAGTTCTTTAAAGAATTCATATTCATCCATCAATAGTTCCTTTGGTTCAACAGCTTTCTCATTATAAACTATATATGGATTATTCATTGAACTATAAATTAAGTCTTCACTTTCTAAAGTACTAGTTGTTGGAATAAATAAATCACATTCCTTAGCTGTATCTGTCATAAACATATCAAAACAAACTTTAAATTCTATATTTGAAAAAGCTTCTTTCAAATTATTTAGATCCGCCAATTGGTTTATCATATTACTTTTTGTTATTACAGCCATTTTTATTGGTTCATTAAATATATTAGCATCTATTCTTAAGTTATCATCTTTTATGTATATTTTTTCTTCATCATAATAATCTTTTCCAACTAATGAGTCATTTATAAAATCTGCTATATGACTTACATAAAAAAATCTATTTTCACAATTTTCTTCACTGTTATATGGATCAGAGTTAATTACATTAGGATAAACCTTATTCGCATAGTTAATTCCTCCACCGCTAAAGCCAATTTGCCCTGTTATTGCTCCTAAAATATCTACTAAGCTTATAGTATTTCCTCCGTTCTTATATTTTTGCATACCATACCCAAGTAGTATAGTAGAATACTTCTTAGTATATAATGTAACTAACTCTTCTATATCTTCCTTACTTACACCACAAATTTCTATTAAAATTTCAAGACTTAAGCTTTCTAAATAATTTTTGTAGTCATTAAAATTATTTACATAAGCTTCTATATAATTTTCATCATGTAAATTCTTATCAAGTATTATTTTTCCCATTGCTAGAGCTAATGCTCCATCTCCACCAGGTTTAATTCTTACATAATTATCAGCCAGTTCAGCTGTCTTTGTATAAATTGGGTCAATAACTACTATTTTACTTCCATTATTCTTTGCCCTTTTTATACTTTGCATTGTATGTATACTAGTAAATGCCGGATTTTTTCCCCATACAAATATTGTTTTGCTATTCAGCATATCATCTAATGAATGACTTTTCACATCTCCAAAATTAATTGTTTGTGCTTTAATCCCTGCACTCCAACAAGGACCTCCCTTGGATTTACTAACACCTCCATAAAAGTTAAAAAATAAATCTCCTACACTTTTAAGTAATGCACCATTTCCATATTGCTCATAATATAATATTGCCCTTGAAGAGTAATTATTTTTATAATATTCAAGTTTTTCAGTCATAATATTTAGAGCTTCATCAAAAGAAATACTCTGCCATTCATTATTAACTTTTATCATTGGAGAATATATTCTGTTTTTATGATTTAATCGATCTAAATGTGCCAACCCTTTTTTACATATAAAGCCTTTTGTATATGGGTGACTTTTATCACCCTCTATCTTCACAATTTTGTTTTCTTCAGTATATATATTGAATTTACAACAATCAAAGCAATCAAGTGTACATCCATGACTAAATTTCTTCATAAAGCACCTCTATCTAAATTTATATATTTTTATAATTTTATCATACTTTTGAATTTTTTTCTTAACTTTCTATTTTAGAATCATAACTTTTTTATTTCTTACTATAATAGTATTTTAATTTATAAAACAATAAAAATTGATTGACTTCACATATATTACTTTAATTTCATTACATCATTACCTTTTTTTGTAAATTATTACCTTTTACTACTACAATTTACTATATTATTAAAACTTCTGGATTTTTAGGACCAAATTTCTGTATATAATTATCTTGAAAATTTAAATCTATAGTGTTATTATATATTCACACTATAGATTTTAAATCTTAAATAGTAAATTTAATAAATTCTGAAATATGCGTTAAGCTCCTATTTTGAACCTACATTTATTTTACGGGAGTTCAATATTTAGATATAGAAATGTACTTTCTTATGAGTCCCTTAGACGGCATTGAAGGCGATTGAAATATCTGTGCGGACACCCACCTATCTGAGGATAGGGATCAAAATTGGAGTACCGGTATTTTGGATTTTATATGTAATTTAAAAAGCCAATATTTTTCTATATGAAAACTATTGGCTTTTTTTATTGATTTTGATTTTAATAAATCTTTAAATTATATTAAGTATGTACTATACTTTAAATTTATTTATTCTACTCATTAAATGTTTTGTCATATTATTTATCCTTTGAGCTGTAGATGCAACTTCTTCAGTAGAAGCGTACATTTCTTCTGATGAAGCCATAATTTCCTCTGACGAAGCTGAAATTTCTTCTGCTGATGCAGATGTCTGTTCAATCTTCATTAATATAGAATTTTTATCAGAGTCAATACTGTTTACAGATTTATTTACCATTTTAATTTTAGGTACTATACTATTTATCCCATCAATAATTTTATCAAAAGAATTTATTGCATAATTAACTATATCTGTCTGATTATTTAACTCTTTGCTCATAATTTCAGTTGTTTTAAGCATAGAATCTTTATCTCTTTTTGTATCACTAACCAAATTATCTATGGTAATAGAGGATATTCTACATTGCTCTGCCAGATTTCTTATTTCTTCTGCAACTACGGCAAATCCACGACCTTGCTCTCCTGCTCTTGCTGCTTCAATAGATGCGTTTAATGCTAATAGATTCGTTTGTTCTGCAATGTCATTTATTAAATTTGTCATATCACTTATTTTACTAATATTTTCACCTAAATTGCTGAATTTAATTAATACATTATTAAATGATTCTCTTATTTCATTTATTGATTTTACTAAGTTTTGCATACCACTATTACTATTAACAGCCATAGTGCCAATGCCTTCTGAGAATAACTTAACATCTTCTATTAGGTGTACAATACTATCAATTTGTTCACCAAAGTTAGTTATTATAATATTCATATCTACTAAATCTTCACTTTGAGAAGTGGTTCCCTTAGTTACTTCTTCTATTGCAGCCGTAACATTTCCTGAAGCTACAGACATTTCACCTGCAGTACCAGATAATACCCCTGCTTGTGTATCTAAAGCATCTGATGCTTTCTTAACAGCTTTGATAATCCCTGATATTTCACTTATCATTTTTGATAAAGTTCTTTTCATTGTACCAAACTCATTGTTTTTATTATCTTCTAAATTAATAGTGAAATCTCCCGTTGCTAAGATTTCTAATCTCTCATTCATATCTTTTGATTCAGTTTTTATCATTTTAACCAATTTATAAGAAAGAGTTGAAAGTATTATTATTGTCAATAATATAATAGCAATAAATACTCGTCTTGAATTAATATAAATGGTATTACCTTCATTATTTAAATCATAAGCTTTTTCTATATTGTGAGTCTTTAAATCAAATAATGCTTCTTCCGCTTTTATTGCTACATCTGATAATTTATTATAATCATCATCTGATACCTTTTTTCCATTACTTAAATCTTCATTTATTTTCTTCCAGACCTCTAAATAAACTTCATAATTGGATTGAAATTCATCCAAGTCTTTTAAATCCTGTCCATCTTTATTCACATCGCTAATTTGTCTTAAATAACTTTGAATCTTTTCATTATGCTTATCTATGCTATCATTATATTCAAAGTTATATTTAAGCATTTCTTTATTAGCTTCTATTCTCATATTAGCAAATTCTCCTCTAATTCCAGCACCAATAGATAAAGGCTGTACACTATTATTATACATAATCCCTATATTTTCATTAATTTTACTGATACTAAAATATCCGACAATACCTATTATAATTGTAAATATGATTGCTAATAATGATGTTATAAAAACACCTTTTGATAATTTTAAATCTAATAGCTTCTTTATCAATTTTTCTTCCTCCTATTATTAATAAATAACTTATTTTAAACATATGCACTAATATTGTTTATTAATTAATAATAATTATTTTTTATTATATACTATTGTACCATAAAATCTTAATATTTCTATATTTTTTTATTTCATAATTTATATAAATCTCCTTTAAATAGAAAAAGTACTAGTTGCATTATATTTTACATATCTATGATCTAACTTTTATGATAAACTCATATAAATAATAAAAGCGTTCGATAAAATCTATAAGAGGTGATTTAATGTACAATTATAATACTTTAGAAAATACATCTATTAATATCTTGTATCAAACATTTTTATCTTCATTTTCAGACTATCAAGTAAAATTTAATATTTCACTTTCTGATTTTGAAAGCATGTTAATTAGACGAGGATATACACCTAAATTCTCAATTGGGGCATTCAAAAACGATGAATTAGTTGGATTTATATATAATGGGCTAAGAATCTGGAATGGCAAGAAAACTATTTATGACACAGGAACTGGAGTTATAAAAAACTATAGAAAACAAGGTATAACTACATTAATGTTTAATTACTTAATAAAAGATTTAGTAAAAACCGATGTGGAATGTTATTTACTTGAAGTGTTAAAGTCTAATATATCAGCTTTTAACTTGTATAAAAATCAAGGATTTGAAATTGTAAGAGCATTGGAATGTTTTAAAATGAAGAAATCTAAATATAAAATATCATCAAAGGTCAATACAGAAAGTAAATATGCTTTAACTGATGAAGAGTGGAGTCAAATAATTGAATTTTGGGATATAAAACCTTCTTGGCAAAATTCTATTGATTCTATAAAGTCAGCTATTAATAACTTTATATTTTTGTTAGTGAAAGATAAATCCAATATTATTGGCTATGGAATTATCGATAAAAATACTGGTGATATTCCTCAATTTGCAGTTCATCACAAATATAGAAATAAAGGAATTGGAACAAGTATAGTAACTAATTTAATTAAAAATACACAATCAGATACAATATCTATTCTTAATATAGATAAAAGCTATACTCCTATAATAAAAATGTTATTATCTCTTGGATTCGAAAATTTTGTTGGCCAGTACGAAATGTTATTAAATTTGAAATAAAGATTTTCTTAGTTTATATAATGAATGTTATAATATTACTATAACGTTGAAAGGAGCTAAAATTTTGATTAATGTATTAACTCTTGTATTATCTTTTATTATAGCTACTATAATTTTCAATTACTTCTTTAAATATTTAATAGGAAGTGGAAAAATTCCATTCAGAGCTGCAAAAACAACTAAAGGTAAAATAGTTTGGACAATCATTTGTTGTTCAGTTTATATAGTTGGTTATGTATTTTTAGACCTTTTAAATTTAAGTATGCTAGGCTTTAACATAGGTAGAGGAATATTACTTGCTCTATTTGTAACAATGCTATTATTTGACTCTTATAAGAAAGGAAACAAATGATGGAAAAATACATTTCAAATATAAAAGCACCTAAAATTAGTATTGCTCCAATGGTGGATAAATCTCATAGACATTTTAGATATTTTTCAAGACTTTTAACTAAAGATTCTCTACTTTATACAGAAATGGTAACTGCTCAATCTATTATTAATGGCGATAGAAATAAAATTCTTTATTTTAGGGAAGAAGAAGGTGCTGTTGCTCTTCAAATAGCAGCCTCTAATGCAGAAGATGCTTATAAAGCTGTTAAATTAGCTAATGATTATAACTATACTGAAATTAATTTAAATTGTGGATGTCCTTCTGATAGGGTTTCAGGGAACTTAATGGGAGCTGCTTTAATGTCTTCTAAAGAATTAGTTTATGATATTTTATGTGCCATGAAAGAAGCAACAAATAAACCTGTAACTATAAAGCATAGAATAGGTATAGATGGTACAGGAGTTTTAGAAAGCGAAAAAACTAAAATTATAATGGATGGGTATGATGATTTACTAGATTTTTTAGATACTGTATCAAAAGCAAGACCGGATAGATACATTATTCATGCAAGAACTGCCATATTAAAAGGCCTAAGTCCAAAAGATAATAGAGAAATTCCTCCTCTTAATTATGATATGGTTTATAAGTTAAAAGAAGAATTTGACTACTTAAACATAGAGATTAATGGTGGTTTTAGAACATTAGATTCTATTAAAGAAGCTCTTAATAAGGTAGATGGAGTAATGATTGGAAGAGCCTCTTATGAGGATTGCTATCTTCTATCTCAACTATATAAACTTAATGAAAATAGCGAAGTTGTAGCTCCTACTTCAAGGGGCGAAGTAATAAAAGCTTATATTCCATATGTAATAGAGGAAATGAATAATGGAAGTAGTGTTCACTCGTTAATTGCACCTCTTCAAAGTTTATTTCAAGGACAAAAGGGAAGTAGAAAATATAAACAATTATTATCATCTTCTAATATAAAAAAAGAAAATCTATTAGAGATATTTGATAGCATTTTTGAATTAATGCCATCATCAATTTTATGGGAAAACAATTAATTTGTATTATTATCTAATAAAAATAACCATTACATCTTAATATCTTTTATATGAAAAGTATATTATTTATTTTATTATATCTATATAATAGTATATAAGTTCTAAAACAAATCACTAAGGGGGAGAATATTATGGTTAGTTTTAAAGAAATTGAACCTAAAGATTTAAATCAAAGTACATTTCAATTAATAGGTCATGACTGGATGCTTATTACTGCTGCTAAAGAGGATAAAATAAATACAATGACAGCTTCTTGGGGAAGCTTTGGTATTATGTGGGGAAAAAATGTGGTTTCTATAGTGGTAAGACCTCAAAGATTTACTAAGGAATTTATAGATTTTTCTTCAACTTTTTCACTTACATTTTTTGATAAGTCTTATAAAAAAGATTTAGGGTATTTAGGATCAGTATCTGGTAGAGACGAAGATAAACTTTCTAAAACTAATTTAACAGCTACTTATATTGATAATACTCCATCTTTTGAAGAAGCAAAGCTTACAATCATTTGTTCAAAATTATATTCTCAAGAGCTTAAACCTGAATGCTTTATCGATACCTCTTTAGATAAGCAATTTTATCCTGAAAAGGATTATCACACTTTATATATAGCGGAAGTAAAAAAAGTATTAATAAAAGAATAAAATAAAGAATCCTGATTTTCAGGATTCCTTATTTAGGGGTTATTAACAAATTAAATTGATTTATGAGAAAAATGTTATATATTAAATTAATATATACTAATTTATGTTGTATATGAAGTCATATAATAAACTATTATTGTGCCTAATTAATAAGCTTGGCTATTTGTTTTCCGTAATCTTTACATCTCTCTGCTTCTTCACCTTCTGGGGTATAATTAACTATTAATGAATCTAACGGTAAAGTTGCTCCTACTTCTCTAACTCTATCTTCAAACTTTTCCATCCATTCACCAGATCCCCATCCATATGAACCAAATAAAGCTACATTTTTGCCATTTAGATCACCTTCTATAGATTCTAGAAAAGGTAAAAATTCTCCTTCTTCTAACTCTTCATCTCCCATAGACGGACAACCTAATACAAGTAAATCCTCATTAGCAAATGACCTAACCTCTGTAGATGATATATTTACTAATTCTCCTTCTTTTCCTGAATCCTTAATACCTTCTAAAATTAAGTTTGCCATTGCTTCAGTATTTCCTGTACCACTCCAATAAATAATTTTCATATATCCTCCTTTTTCATTCTCTTTTCTTTGAGAATGATTATCAATACTATTATGATATAATAGTACATGTTTGTTAAAGTAAAGTCAATATATTTTTTCCAATAATTCATAAATTTATATAATTCATAAATTTATAT
>NZ_ASRV01000199.1 GCF_000401215.1 Clostridium sartagoforme AAU1
ATATTTTTTCCAATAATTCATAAATTTATATAATTCATAAATTTATATAATTCATTATTTTATTAATGATATAATAATCCAAAAGTATATAAAAAGGCATAGTAATTCATTGCTACCATGCCTTTATTGTTTATCTCTCCACCCTATACTTAAACATAAATATTAAAATTCAATAAGATTTAATCCTATATTTTCATTAAACTTTCTTCCCATAGATCCATTTATTTTTGTTATTATTATTTCTGCTGTAGCGCTTATAATTGCTTTATTTAAATGACCACCTATACATTTACCTTCGAAGTTTGCAAAAGTTCCATGTATATGTAAATATACTTCATTGTTCATTCTTGATATATTTCCAGTTAAATTCGTAATTTCAAAATCTTCCTCATATGTATTTGAATAATATTTCTTTTCATCAATTTTGAATAATCCTACAACCACATGATTTGAAGCTCCTAAACCTGATATAGATCCCAATTCTATATTTTCTTTTTCACACAAACTTTTAATAGACTCTATAACTTCTTCTCCTTTTTCTAATCTTAATACTATTGAATCATCGAACACTCTATAATCCATATCTACCACTCCATCTCTAATAAAAATTTATTATCTTTATATTTTGATTTTATCATAAAAGTAAATATAATATTAGCTATAATCCTAACTTTTAGATATTACTTGTATTTCTCTTTTAGATAATAGTAGCTTTCTACTAAAATATTAAAGAAGCATACTACTTTTCATAATTTATAACATTTATATAAAATCTTTATAACATAAAAAATCCCTTAGAAAAATTCTAAGGGATTTATATAATTAAAAGCATTTAGCCATTTTTATTATTCTTTCACCTAATAGTACTTTATCAAATACTTTATCGTAATCTAATTTTTCATAAAACTTACTTACTTTTTCATCTTTTGCTAGTAATGATATACCATCATACTCTTCTTTTTTAGCAACTTGCTCTGCGTATTTCATTAATTTTTTACCTATTCCCATACCTCTTGCTTTTTCATTAGTAGCAATATTGGATATATATAAGTTACCTTTTCTACACTCTCTGAATATCATATATTTTATTCTTGTGATTAAGTAATAAAATTTTTCACTTAAACCTTCCATCTTAGGAATTTGCTTAAAATCAGTCTTCATACTTAACCTATCTAATTCATCATAAGGTATTAATATTACTGCACCTAATATCTTATCATTCAATTCTGCTACTGTTATATATTCAGTGCTATACCTTGAACCTTTTGTTTTTATTAGTGCTTTTAGGTTATCTAAACTTTCTTGTTTAGATTCTCCCCCTCAAACGTAATCAGGATGAACTTCTGTGCAATAGATTAAATCAGCTATTACATCAATATCTGGATTTGTTGCTTTTCTAATTTTAATATCATTTTTTCCCATTTTTATTACCTCCTATACAGAAAGTTAATTTACTGTATAGTTCTATTATATATACTAACTACTAAATTATCATTGCTATATGTGCTGCAATAATGATACTAATATGCTTAACTAACATTTATGTTAAAATGATTAATCATATAAAAATATCAAAAAAAGTCATATATAAAGATAAGATATAAATTTCTTCTCTTTATAATGACTTTTTTACTTGTTTTATAATTTTTATTTTACTTAATAGAAATTTCTTTTGATAATACTTCTTCTTTTATTTCATTTGCTATTGCTTCATCTTTTATTTCTTTCCTAAGACCTTTAAGAGACTTTTCTCTTCTTTTATTTCTTTCTTCTAAATCTTTAATTGTCTTTTGATCATCTGTTTTAGACATCATTTCATTTGCCAAATTAATATTTTCTAAAGTACTATTAATATTCCTTTGAATTCTTTCTACATTATCACTTCTATCATCAGGATTATTTTTCATATTACTTCCTCCTTATATTGAACTACATTTATATGATGTTCAATATATAAGTTTATACGCAAGTAATTTCTACCAACCTATCCTTCTTTATTTTCCTTTTTTATCAAAGTCATAATTCCTGCAATTAAAAATAATATAGCCGGTATTATTCCAAATAGTGAAATAGATATAAAAATTCCAACTGCCGAAACAATTAATCCCCATCCAGCTAGTTTAGGCTTTGAAGATACTAAAATTGCAGTTATAATTCCTAAAATCGAAAACACAAAAGCTAGTATCCCCAATCCCCCTAGTCCACCTGAATCTCCATTAATAGCTGTACCTACACCTCCTAAGAACAAAGCAAATATTCCACCGAACATTCCTAAAATACCACCAATAATCCCCAACACTTTTTCGGTTGTTCTTGATATATTTTGGCTCATAAAAAAATTCCCCTTTCTTCTTTTATTCATAAAAGTAATTTATACTTTACTATATGAGTACAAATATATATTCTAGAACTTATAATAATTCTTTGTATTTGTATTTTTATTTCATCTATATTCATTTATATACATTAAATTTATATATCATAATTGTTTATAAAAATAAAGTGAAGAGCATAAATTTATACTCTTCACTTTATAAGTAATTGAAATTCATCACAAGAAATAGGTTTACTAAAATAATATCCTTGTACTTTATCACATCCCATTTCTTTTAATATATCAAATTGCTCTTTTAATTCTACACCCTCTGCAACTACAATTATATTCATTTCATGTGCAAGGCTAATTATACATTTAACTATTGTTCTATCATGACTACTTAAATGTATATTGTCTATAAATGATTTATCAAGCTTAAGTTTGTTAATTGGAAGTACTCTTAGATAACTTAATGATGAATATCCTGTTCCAAAATCATCTAGGGCAATTTTAGCTCCGATATCCTTTATTTTATTAAGAATCTTCAAATTTTCTTCTATATTACTCATAACTATACTTTCTGTTATTTCTATTTCTAAACATTCTGCAGGTAATTTAGTTCTTTCCAGTATATTCTTTAGCTCATATAAAAAATCATCTTGATGAAGTTGTGCTACTGAAACATTCACAGCTATTGTTATTGGATATAGTCCCATGTCTATCCATTTCTTACTTTGTGTGCAAGTATTCATTAATACCCATTTTCCTATAGATATTATTAATTCTGTTTGTTCTGCTAAAGGTATGAATTCTCCTGGAGAAACATTGCCAAATTCATCACTATTCCATCTTAGTAAAACCTCGGCATTTTCAACTCTACCATAACTTAAGTTTACTTGTGGTTGATAAAGCAACTTGAATTCTGATTTATCAATAGCTCTTCTAAGACCATCTATTAATTGTGATTTTCTTATTATTTCCTTAGACATATCCTCATTATAAAATAAATATCTATTATTTCCCTTTTCTTTTGCTTTATATTTTGCTATATCTGAATTCATAAGAAGCTCATTTTTTTGTAAAAGCATCTTTTAAAAAAATACTAATTCCTATACTTACCGTTATAAATATATTTTTTTCTTTTACACTTATTGGCTTTTTAAATAAATCAAGAATATTTAAAGCAAATTTATCTATATCTTCTCTACTTTTTACTCCCAATCTTAATATAAGAAATTCATCAGCATCTAGCTTACATATAAATTCATCAGTATTTAATGTATTTAAAAACATTTTAGAAATATATTTTAATACTTCGTCACCATAATCGTGTCCTAATGTATCATTTATAGATTTAAAATTATCGATATCTACTAAAAACACTACTCCTTTATATCCTTCTTGTAAGTTTACAAGAAGTGCATCGTCAACTTTATCTAAAAACATTTGTTTATTAGGTAATCCTGTTAATTGATCATAAAAAGCTAAGAACTTATTTTTTTCTTCTATATTCTTTCTATCTGTAATATCTGTGATAGATCCAGACATTTTTATTGGAGTATTTTTATCATTTATTAATGCTTTTCCTCTTATTAGAACCCACTTAATTTCATTAAAATTGTTTTTTACTCTACATTCAACTTTAAAATACTCAGATCTCCTATTTAAATGTTCATCAAATAAAGTTGTAACCCTATCTAAATCTTCTTCAATTATTAACTTTTTAAAAGTAACCATTAGATTTTCATTATAAGTTAATTTATATCCAAATAAATCTTCAAACTTATCTGAAATATAATGTTCTTTAGTTATAAAATCATATTCCCATATTATGTCGTTTGAACCATCAACAGCAAGCTTATATCTTTCCTCACTTGCTTGTACCTCATTATATTGCATCTCTAATGATTCCTCTATAGCTGCAAGTTCTTCATAAACAACATTTAACTCATCATAGTTCCTATTTAATTCTTTCTCTGTTATAATACGTCTCTTTATATTTGCAATAAGAATTCCTATTAATATTAATAAAAATATTATTACTCCTATTATTATATGTATTTGCATTTTATAAGAATCATAAAGTGAAAATGGCTTATTTATTATTTTATAATCACTTGGTAATTCCTCTATATTAATTCCATACTTTATTAGAGCATTATAATTAAATATAAATTCACTAATATCTTCCTCTTTAACTTGTATATCCTCAATCTTTTGCCCATCTAATATTTTAATAACCATATCTGCTGCCGACTGTCCTTGGTCATATCCCTTTATGACTTTTCCGCCTATCACTTCTTCGTTTAATAAAAAATCCCAACACACATAAATTGGTACATTAAATTGCGATATGAAATTTTTATTTTTTTCATATGGAATATATTTTCCATCATCAGTTTTAAATTGCCCAATTACTAATATTGCAGTAGTATTATTATCTAATATATATATTTCATCTAATAATTCTTTTGGCTGCATATCTTTATAAAAATAAAAATTGATATCATGCTCTAAATCTACTATTGAATTTCTTACTAATTCTTCATTTATTTTTCCTGTAGTATTATTATCATATACTACTACTACATTTTTAATATCCTTTTGTAAATACATCATACTTAATATTGTTTCTTTTACATTTATTTCTTCCACGATTCCAGTATAATTAGTCTTTCCTTTAAGGATATCTTTGGTAAAGTTATTTACTCCGCAAAATATAACAGGCGTTTTTCCAAATAAGTCTTCTCCATATTTCACCATAAATTCTAATGCATCATTATCCGTACAAATTATCATTTCAAATTTAGTATTTTTATATTTCTCTTTATAAAATCATATAGCATGTCTATATACATATCACCATTATTATTCTTTAAATCCATATATTCATAATATAAAAATACTTCATTTTTATATTGTAATACATCTTCTATTCCTTCTTGTATATCTTTAACCCACTGTAATTCCTCGCTATAAGAATTTAAAATTAATATTTTTTTATGTGAATCTGCTCTTACCGTCATCTTAAAATAAAAAAACGCACTTAAAAATATTATAAAAATAATAATTCCTTTTTTCAACTTTTCCTCCATAACATCCCCCCTCTCATAATTTTTTTAATTCTAATCTTTCAAAACCCTTTTCCATTCTCATACTTATTTTCTGTTTTTTTCTACAATAAAAAACAGAAAAACTTATGCTTTTACTGATATTTTATTATAATTTTAAATTATTTACTAGTTATAAAATCAAATTATTTATTATGTGATTATTTTATTCTTGTTTTTATTTTAAATATATAAAAATTATTATTCTAATACTCTTAATGTTATTATCATATATAATATTTTCTAAGACTTCATAATAACAGAGAAATATGAAAAATATATGAAGAATAAAAAATCGTAGCTTTCAATAAAATGAATGCTACGATTTTATTCTTAATAAGTTCTTTTCCAAATTGACTTACTAAACATAATTAACATAGGATATATCTCTAATCTACCTGCAAGCATGCAAAAAGATAAAACAATTTTACTTAACTTTGAGAAATTAGAAAAGTTCCCCATTGGTCCTACCATCTCTAGACCAGGTCCTACATTACTTATGGCAGTCAATACTGATGTAATATTAGTAACTAAATCAAAACCATCAAATGAAACTATAAATAAAGCTATTAGATATATTACGCTATACGCTGCTATAAATAATAATACACCTGATATTGTTTCTTCATCTACTACTTTACCATCTATTTTTACACTTTGTATTCTTTTTGGATGAAGTATTTTATCTATTCCACGTCTTACAGCTTTTAGCATTATTACTAATCTTATAGTCTTTATTCCACCAGCTGTTGAACCAGCCATTGCTCCCACTATCATAAGTATCATTATTATAGTTTTACTTAGAGATGGCCACAAATTAAAATCTGTTGTTGCATATCCAGTTGTTGAAATAATAGATGCAACTTGGAATGATGATTGCCTTATTGACAATCCTATATTTCCATTATTAAAATCTATTATGTTTATTGCTATAAACACGATAGATACTAAAACTATTAGCAAGTAATACTTTAATTCTTCATTTTTAAAGAATCCCTTGATATTTCCTTTTATTAATTGAAAATACAGTGAAAAGTTCACTCCAAATATTATCATAAATATTGTAATAATCCATTCAGCTGCTGGATTATTAAAAGCTCCAACACTTAAATTCATATTAGAAAAGCCTCCAGTTCCAGCTGTTCCTAATGCATGTATTACAGAATCATATACTGATAAACCCGATAGTATTAACAGTATAGTTTGAATAATAGTTAACACCAAGTATATAATATATAGTATTTTAGCTGTTTCCCTTATCTTTGGAACAATTTTTCCTGGATTAGGTCCTGGACTTTCCGCTTTTAATAAATGAATACTATTAGATCCAATAGTTGGCACTAATGCTAATACAAAAATCAGAAAACCCATTCCACCTATCCAATGAGTTAAACTTCTCCAAAATAATATTCCCTTTGGCAAAGATTCTACTTCAGTAAGTATAGTTGCTCCTGTTGTAGTAAATCCTGATACAGTTTCAAAAAAGGCGTCTATGTATGATGGAATTGATCCACTAATTACAAATGGTAAGGCACCAAATGCTGCAATAGCTATCCATGCTAGTCCAACTGTCAAAAAGCCTTCCTTTGCGTACATACTTTTATCTTTAATTTTTATATTACGTAACACTAAAGCTACAATTAGTGTAATTGCAATTGTTATTAAAAATGAATTAGCATCTTCACCTGAATAGGTTAAAGCTATTGCAAATGGAAGTAATAAAAGTAATGCTTCATATACTAATACATTACCTATAATTTTTAGAACTATTTTATAGTTCATACCATTTATCACCTCCAGAGAAGATATCATCAATATTTAAAACCTTCATATTCTTAGTTATTATGATAACTCTATCGTTAACTTTTAAATAATCATCTCCAGTTGGAATAATTATTTTATTATTCCTAACAATTGTTGCAACCAATGTATCTTTTCCAAATTTAATATCTTTAAATTTTTCTCCTATATTTTTAGTATCACTATTTACTATAAATTCTATTGCTTCTGCTTTATCATTACATATCCTATATATATTTTCTATGAAACTTTTTTTCTTATTTTTTAAAGCTCTTACGTATCTTAAAATCTTATATGCAGTAACTAACTTTGGATTTACTATAGAATTTATTCCTACAGCTTTTCCTATATCCTTATAATTATCTCTTGTTATTTTTGTTATTACATTATCAACTGATTTATTATAAGCTAAAAGTGATGCTATTATATTGTCTTCATCTCGTCCAGTTAAAGTTATAAAACTATCAACTTCAAGTAAGTTTTCTGATAATAATAACTCCTCATCCATACCATCACCATTTATTATTATAGAATTTGGTAGTAGATCATTAAGTTGTTCACATATTTTAACATCTCTTTCTATTATCTTACAATTCACCCCAGCTTCAGTTATGATTTTTGCAAGATAATATCCTATTTTGCTTCCGCCTACAATCATAGCTCTTTTTACTTTTTTCTTATATTTCCCAAGCTTATTAAAGAAATTTTGTATATCCTTATGTTCTCCTATGACGTATACCTTATCATCCTTTTCAAATATATAATCGCCTCTCGGCATTATGAACTCATCATTTTTCTCAATTCCACAAAAAAGAACATTTCCTCTTATAAATCTTATATCACTTATTTGTTTTCCTTCAAGATCACTATCATCTGATACTTTAAATCCAACCAAGTTAACTTTTCCATCTGAAAAATCATCTATACTACAAACTGATGGATATTTTATTAATTTTGCTATTTCTACTGCTGCAGCCTTTTCAGGATTTATAACTAAATCTATGCCTACTGCTGCTGTTAGTAGCGTTATATCTTCATCATATCCCGGAGTTCTCACTCTTGCTATGGTATGTTTGACTCCTAACTTTTTTGATGCAAGGGAACAAAGCATATTCAACTCATCACTCTCAGTTACAGAAATTAATAAATCTGTTTCTCTTATCCCCGCCTCATTAAGTACTTTAAGACTTGTACAGTTGCCTTTAACACACATTACATCCAAACTATTATTAATATGTTCTAACGCCATATCTTTATTGTCTATAATAGTTATATTGTCCCCGTCTATAGATAGATATTTAGCTAAAGTATATCCTACCTTACCAGCACCAACTATAATGATATTCATTTTATTTCTCCCTTAGTAATTCTTATAATATTATTTATAATGTATAATATCACAATTATACATTATAAATAATATTTATCAAGATATTAAAAAATATTATTAGAATCTATT
>NZ_ASRV01000200.1 GCF_000401215.1 Clostridium sartagoforme AAU1
TTAATAAAGAAAGGCATTTAAAATCTCAATTTATCAAAAGTAAATTTATAAAAATATGAAAATATGAAACTTTTTACAAGCTATAAATTATATAGTTTGTTGTATTAAAAATCCCAGCAAATTATTGCTAGGATTTTTGGGTGATTTATTAATAATATATACAGTTTTATTTTCTAAATATCCATAGTTTGTTCATCTTTAGTATTAATAAAAATAGAATCATTAAGATAGTTCCTATTCTTGCGATTACATTTATAACTTTGTCTACCTTAACACTGTTTTTCAATATTTTTTCAATACCTATATATATCAATATTCCAATTATTCCACCTAAAGTGTTGTTAATTATATCCGTAATATCAGAAGCCCCAACATTCAATATAAATTGAAATACTTCACATATCAAACTAATTAAGAAAAACAAGAAAATTTTCTTTGCAGTACTCCATCTTTTAAACAAAATTCCTGCATATATACCAAACGGTACAAAAATTACTATATTCATAATAATTTCGCTAAAAGCAAGTTTACCATTTAATATTAAAGGTTCACTAAATGGAATTAAGTTTATACTTCTCATATTTCTTAAAGGAGGTAATTGTACATTAAATTTAAATACTATAATCCAAAATAATGCAATCAAATAAATTATAAATAGTATATTAGTTAACTTATTTATTTTATTATTATCTTTCATATTGTCCTCCATCCTTATACCTCTTGTACTTTTGTTGGTAATCTAACTTCAAATATAGTTTTATAATCATCACTATATGCAGATATAGTTCCATTATGAAGCTCTATAATATTTTTTGTTATTGATAAGCCCAATCCAGAGCCTCCTATATTACTATTTCTTGATTTTTCTATTCTATAAAATCTATCAAATATATAAGGTAACTCTACTGATGGTATAGATTGCCCATAATTTATAATTTGAATTATAGCCATCTCTTTTTCAGCCATTGTAACTATATCAACATAATGTCCGTCATGACCATATTTAATTGCATTAGTAAGCAAGTTTTCAAATGCTCTAACTAATTTTTCTCCATCTGCATTAACTATTAACTTATCATTTGAAAAGTCAACTCTTGATTCCATATTTGAATTTTTAAATTGCCACTCAAAATAAGCCACCGCTTGACCTAACAGCTCAACTAAATTAATATCACTTTTATCTAGTTTAATGGTATTATTTTGCATTTTAGTAAGTTCAAACAAATCGTTTATAAGTAAATTTAAGCTTTTTGATTTTTCATATGCTATATTAGCATAATATCTAAGCCTGAGCTCATCTCCATATTTATCACTATCTATAATCTCTAAATATCCCATTATTGAAGTTAATGGTGTTCTTAAGTCGTGTGAAACATTTGTTATTAAGTCGTTTTTAGTTTTTTGTGCTATTCTTTCTTCTACAGTTCTATTTTTTAACTTAGTTGAAATACTATTTATATTTTCTGCTAATACTTTCATATCTCCTTTAAAATTAACTTCTATTGACTTATCTAAGTCTCCTTTGGCTATTATTTCAGTCTGCTCTATTATGTCTACTAAACTTTTAGTTTTTTTATACGTTATTAATAAATAAAAAATTATAAATATTGACACTCCTATGATTATAGCTATAAATCCATCAAAAACCCTATACTTTATGAACCTCCAAAAGGCCCAAATATATTGTACAAATTCATATTCAGTATTTTTATATAGATAATTTAATATTATTTTCAAGATAAAAAACGTTAAGGCAGTTAGGATTAAAGAAATTATTATATCAGCTACTGAAGATAGTATTACTCTATATATCTTATTATTTTTCAATTTTATAACCAACTCCCCATACAGTGTGAATTATTTTATTTCCTTCCATATATTGCTCTAACTTATCTCTAAGCCTACTCATATGTACCATTACAGTATTGTTAGATTGATAATATCTTTCTTTCCATACCTTTTCAAATATTTCTTCTGTACTAAAAACCCTTCCCCTATTTATTGCTAATAAATATAAAATTTCAAATTCTCTTGCTGTTAAAGATACTTCATTATCATCTATTGTTACCTTATGCTTACTTTTATCTATAACCATTGATTCGATTCTTATTATATTCTCCAAGTTTTGAATCTTAGTATTTAAAAAGTATGCTCGTCTAAGCAATGCTTTTATCCTAACTGTAAGTTCTAAATGATTAAATGGCTTACATACATAATCATCAGCACCTGTCATAATTCCTTGTATTTTATCCATATCTTCTGTTTTAGCGCTTAACATAAGTATTGGTATATTATACTTTTGCCTTACTTTCCTACAAACTTCTAACCCATCCATTCCTGGCATCATTATATCTAGAACCATTAAATGAATTTCCTCTTTATCTAATATTTCTAAAGCTATTTCTCCACTACTTGCTTTAAAAACTTCATAACCTTCATTCTTAAGATTTATTTCTAATAAATCTCTTATTTCCTTTTCATCATCTATTACTAAAATATTATTATTCATTTATCCTCCATATTAAATAATTACTTTTCTAAATATTCCTCTAAAGTAATTTTATTTTCATATATATATTTAGCAGCCTCTTCCCCTACATATCTTATGTGCCAAGGCTCATACTCAATCCCTGTTATATCTTCCTTTCCTAAAGGATATCTTATAATAAATCCAAATCTATGACAATTATTTTCAAGCCAATCTCCTTCTTTAGTTCCTTGAATTAAAAATTCATTTTCATTTGTAATATCAATACATAACCCAGTTTGATGCTCACTGAATCCTGGTTTAGCTACATATGATTCAGCATTTTCTAATCCTTGAGATTTCACTCTATTATTAAAAAGATTCTTTTGTGAGTTATATGACCTATATCCAGAATTACCTAATAATATTATACCTTCATTCTTAGCTTCATTCACTAAGTTTTCTAATGGTTTAATAATAACTTCTGAAACATGCTTTTCTTCATTATTTACTAAATTGGTAAATTTTATATTAGGAATAGTTAAGTTTTCAGGTTTATAATTTTTACTTAACCCATGATTTTTATTTACTAATAGTAAATAATCATTTGTATTAGCATAATTATTTGTATTAATATTATTTCCATTTACTAGATTATCTTTTTCATTTAAACTAATTTTATTTCCATCAAAAAGTAAATCCTTTATAGATAAAATATCATTTTTTGATAAATATAACACTCCAAAACTTATTAAAATAAATATTAGAAATCTCTTTAATTTCCTTTTCATATTTCGCACTCCTCTTCTAACCTTATGGTGCTAATTTTAAATTACACACCTTACAACTCTTATAAAAATTTCTTACGAAACCTTAAGTTTTGTAAAAGATTATTTTGAGGAGTGATTTTTTACAAAATAATAACTGGAGATATCATCTTACAAAAGATAACTTCCAGTTATTATTAGTCCTTTTACTATTAATTAATAATCCTTCAAGATCCTTTATCCAATAAGTATTTTATCTAGTAATAAGGATAGTATGGATATGGAGGTGCATAGAAAGGATATGCTAATAATGATAATGCTGCTAAATTACCAAGAGGAAATCTTCTTCTCCTAAAACGCCTATATCTCCTTCTAGGACGTCTATAAAAATCTCTTTGTTGATTGTTAGGTTCATTATCATCTTGCTCCATAACATCTTCGCCCACTAGAACCACAATACTATCATTATCAACATCTTCAATTATTCCATCCACCACACTCCCATCTGTCATTGTTAGAATACTATGATAATATAAATTTTTTTTACATTGATCATATAAAGGTTGTAAGTCTCTATAGTAATCAATTCTTTCTAAAGTCACTTTTTAACCAACTCCTTTCGTATTTATAGTATTCATTTATAAGATTAACTGTCCCATATAGTAATAAAATATTTTAAAAAATGACTAATACCCTTATCTAATTAATAAGTTTACTAGTCATTTTTATAACATTATATTTATCTATTTACTACCTTACCCTGTAATCCTTCTATTACATCTAAAGTCTTTTCATGTAATGATTCATTAAAGCTAGCACAAAGACTTCCATCAACTACTATCTCTACATTTCTAAATTGTGACTGAAACATAACCACTAATAACTTTTTCATCTCAAACTCCTTCCTAATACTATAAGCTTTATTATTTTCAAGTATTGTATATACCATTGATATTTCT
>NZ_ASRV01000201.1 GCF_000401215.1 Clostridium sartagoforme AAU1
ATTTCTTTAATAATATTATCTTATTATAATAAATTTATAATAAATATATTTATTATAATAATGAAGATAGTTACATAAAATTTCAACTAATAAGAACTTTAAGCAAACATTTTACATATTATAAATTATAATAAAACAACTTTATTCAAGAGGTGCTTAATATGAAAACAACAAAATTCTTCTATAATGTAAATAGAATTGTCGTTAGACCTGGACTTGAATCTTCTTATATAGATTTTAGTAAATCATTAAATAGATATCTTCTAAAGGAATATCCTAGATATTATGCAGGATTACAACTTTATCAGGATAATTCTATCAGTAATATATTTTATGTTGTTGCGTCTTACTACGATGTACCTGGAGTATATAAAGCTGCAAAGTTAATTGGTGATGATATAAGCTGTATTTATGATAAGAAATGGGGTTCTTCTGTTGAACGAACTTCTCTTTTTTCATTCCTCAACTGCAAAAGAATATTCTAAGATAAATTACGAAAATATAGGGCGATTAATCGCCCTTCTTATATTTTGCAAAGAAAAATAGTTAGAGGTAAATCTTTATCTACTTTAAACTATTGATAATCCTCCATCTACCACAATATGTTGTCCTGTAACATAACTGGATGCGTCAGAAGAAAAATATAAAATAGTTCCATTTAATTCACCCTTTTTAGCAGGTCTAGATGCTGGACAAAGCATATTATAGCTCTTTAAAAATTCTTGAGATTTAAATAATGTATCTTCTGTCATTTCTGATTCAAATAAACCTGGACAGATAGAATTTACTGTTATTCCAAATTTCGCATAAGATGCAGCCATACCTTTTGATAATCCTAAAACGGCTGCTTTAGATGCATTATAAGAGTGTCTAATAAATATATCACTTTTATCTGCTAATAACGCATTAATAGAACTTATATTAACTACTTTACCGTAATTTTGATTTTTCATAATTGGAATAACATACTTACTAACTAAATAAATACCTTTTACATTAGTATCCATACTCTTATCCCAATCTTCTTCACTAAGAGTATCTACACCACCACGTACAGCTATTCCTGCATTATTTAGTAAAATATCAATTCTTCCAAACCTATTAATAATAGCTTCTACTGCTGTTTTAATTTCTTCTTCCTTAGTAACATCGCATTTAATAGCAATAGATTCTACCCCTAAGTTTTTTATTTCCTTTGCCAAGCTTTCTATTTTTTCAACTCTTCTTGCTAATACACAAACATTTGCTCCTTCATTAGCATATGCCAATGCCGCATCTCTTCCAAGCCCACTTGAAGCACCCGTAACAACTGCAATTTTCCCATTTAATTCGAACATATCAATACCTCCCATAATTTAAATTTATTCGTACATTATATTATATATTTGCTTCTTGCAAAAAAGTCTTAATTACAGTTTGTATCAATATTTCTTTTTTATAAATAATCTTTTCTTTTTACATATATATTATATAATATTAGCATGATATCTTTTGAGGGGGTTAATTTTATGAATAATACATTAACTGAGGAAAACATAAAAAAGCTAAGAGAAGAATTAGAATATAGAATGACAGTGAAAAGAGCTGAAATTGCAAAGGAAAAGGCAATAGCAGCTGCACATGGAGATAGATCAGAAAATGCTGAATATAAGGAAGCTTGTGCAAATTATAGAGAAAATGATAATAGAATCCAATACTTATTAAATATGATTTCAACAGCAACTGTTGTAGATGATGAAAAATTTGATAAATATGCTTTAGGAATTAATAGTAAAGCTAAAATTAAATTTGTTGAAGATGATTTTGAAGATGTTATAACTTTAGTTACTGTTATGGACTCAGACCCTGAAAATATGTGCATAAGCATAGAGTCAGATTTAGGCTTAGCTCTAAAAGGCAGAAAAGTTGGAGACATTGTTGAAGTTGCTGCTCCTGAAGACAAATATACTGTTGAAATATTAGAAATTTTATAATACAGAAAAGTACCTATAGCACAATAGTTTTAAAATGCG
>NZ_ASRV01000202.1 GCF_000401215.1 Clostridium sartagoforme AAU1
TTTTACAATTATTCTTCATAGATCATCTTTTTAGTCATTCCGCCATCTACAATTATATTGGCACCATTTATAAAATCACTATCTTCTTCACATAAAAATAAACACGTTCTTAATATATCACTTGGCTTTCCTACCCTTCCTGATGGATGCTGCTTATGATCTATTTCTCTAAGGTATTCATAATTATCTACTTGTATCCATCCTGGACTTATAGTATTTACAGTTATAGGTGTATTTGATAAAGATATAACTAGACTATTTGTTAATGAAACAATTCCACCTTTTGAGGCTCCGTATGCTTCCCAATCAGCTTCATTTTGATTATATCTAGTTGAAGCTATATTTATAATTCGCCCAAAATTCTCTCCCTTATTTGCTTTTACAAATTCTTTACAACAAATAAAGCTACCTCTTAAATTGGTATTTATAACATTATCAAATTCTCCTACATTTATATCAAATATAGATTTACTATATGAGCTTATTGCTCCATTATTTATCAATATATGAATAGACCCATATCTTTCAATAGCCTTAGAAAAAACATCTTTTACTTCACTTTCATTTTTTAAATCAGCTCTATAAAAATCAATGTTTTTATCATTGTATTTAACATCTAAAATATCAATTGCAATTACTTTATAGCCTTTATCAGCAAAACCTTTTGCTAAGTGGTATCCTATTCCCTTTGCAGCTCCCGTAATTAATGTAACTTTCATATACCAATACACCGCCCTATTAGTTTCATAACTTTATAGTACTAAATCAAAATATAAGCATATTCATCTAGACCAATACTATTAAATTTAAAGTCAAAATATATTTAATATAATAAATTTAACTCTCTCTCTACAATGATTATCTTACTTCAAATTCTTTATTCCTTCTTCCAATATCCTTAATTGTAGTAGTGTTTGTTCATCTGTTATAGTTTTATTTTTATTATTTACTATTGCTTCATATAAATCATCATATACTCTTCCATAATCACCTTTAACAGATTTAACTTTTTCCTCATGAATTGTTCCTTCATCATCTATATATGTTAATGTTCCATAATGATTAAAAGAATCTACTCCAAAGTCCTTATTTGTTGGCATATAAAACATCTTTAAATGCTCTTCTTGACGATCCTTAGTTTCTTTTACAAAACATCCTTTTTTCCCATATAAAACAAAACTAGGTCTTTCTTTTATTCTAAAATAACTAGATTTTACAGATATTTTTAATTGCCCATAATATAAATCTAAATCAAAATAATCGTTCATTCTGCCTGTTCCTAATAATTGTCTAACATCATAATTAATTTTATAAGGCTCACCAAAATAGCTTATAACTTGATCTAATGTATGACAAGCATGACCATACAAATATGAATCATATGGTGAAAAACTATTAGTTGATTCTGGTACCTCTGGACGATAATAATCAAAATGCATTTCAAGTTCTAGTAATTCTCCAAGTTTTCCTTCTTCTATTACCTTTTGTGCCGTTAAAAAGTCACTATCAAATCTTCTATTTTGATATGCTTGAACTATTAGACCTTTTTCCTTTGCTAAATCAAATATTTCTTTTGCTTCATCATAAGTTTTCATAAATGGCTTTTCAACTAAACAATGTTTATTATGCTCTAATACTAATTTTGCATAATCATAATGACTATCTTGTCTTGTACAAACTACTATTAATTGTATATCCTTATCATTTAATAATTCATCTAAATCTGATGTATAATTTACTCCATTTATTCTATCCCAAGATTCATTTTTAGGATTCCTTTGATATATTGTCTTTATATTTATATTTTTTCTTTGTAAAACAAATGGCAAATGATATCTATTAGTACTTTTCCCATTTCCTATATAACCAATTGTAAGCATATTTTTCCTCCGCAAAATTTATATTTTATAGAAATTATACCATATCTATATAATATTGTAGATTTCGAACATCTCTAGTCTAACAATAAGCTTATCTAATTCTCGCTATAAATCATGATAAATTGCTTTCATTTTATTAAATGTACAAAATTCTTTAAATCCAATATCCTTTAGTATATCTTTAACCTCTTCAATCTTATACCCTAAATCACTTTCTTTATGAGTATCTGAACCAATAGTAATAACCTTTCCTCCTAGTTCATAATACCATTTTAAAATAGTTCTTGAAGGAGTAATATCTGGTAATCCATATCTAAAGCATGAAGTATTCACTTCAATTCCTTTTTCATCTTTAATTACCATTCTTAAAATTTCTTTGATTATATCTTCATTAAATTTATCATCTAATATTCCTTTAGAATCATATCTTTTAATCATATCTAAATGCCCTAATACACTATAATCTTTATAATTAGAAATAACATTTAATATTGCTTTATAGTATTGATTATTATATTCTAATTGATTTTTTCCTTTTTGAAATTCCCCATTCCAAAATTCTTTATCATCCACTTGATGGTTGGATAAAATAATAAAATCAAAATCATACTTATTAAAATCCCGCTGAAATTCCTTAATAGTATGCATTTGAACTCCAAATTCACTTCCAAGTTTTATATTAACTCTATCCTTATATTTATCTTTTAAGAAATTATACTCTTTAAGATATTCATCATAATTAACCAAATGTGTGAAATCATTAATAAAATAATCCATATGTTCAGTAAAACAAATTTCATCAATACCCAAATTTATTGCTTGTATTATTATATCTTCCATTGGATAAGTTGAATCAATTGAATACTCTGTATGAATATGATAATCAGTAATCATAATTCTTTTCTCCTTATATACTTATTTACTTTAAATTTTATTTATATTCGAACTACCATTGCATACCTTGCTAACTATTTCTGAAGTCAATAACATTAAAACTACTAAAGTTAATATAAAGTATGGTAATAAATTAAAGGTAGTAGCTTTGGCTAAAATTCCAAATAGCGGTGGCATAAAAGTACTTCCTACATATGCTGTTGCCATTTGAATTCCCATTATACCTTGTGATATTTCTTTTCCAAATCTATTAGGTGTTTCATGAAGCATTGCTGGATAAATTGGAGCACATCCAAGCCCTATTAATATTAATCCTGCCAATTGAAAATAGCTAGAAAATGGTATAATCAATAAAATAACTCCGCAAATACAAATAACTTGTCCTATTTTAATCATTTTCTTATTATTAAAATACATTGCTAAAAATCCTGACAAAAATCTACCTATTGTAATTCCTAAGTAAAAAAATGATACCCATTTAGCTGCTTTTTCTGTAGAAATTCCTTTACTTACAACTAAATATGAACTTGCCCATAATCCTGTAGTTAGTTCTGCAGCACAGTAACAAAAAAATGATAATAAAGCTGGTTTTGCACCTGGGATCTTAAGTAATGTCCCAAGCTTTGTATCTTTTTTAGAATCTTCATCTTTATTTGTATTAAACTCAAACTTTTCCCATAATGGCAAAGAAAAAATAAGACATATAACTAAAGCTACTTGAATAATTCCAATTGTAGCATATCCACTTCTCCAACCATTATCTTTCAAAAGATATATTGACATTATAAGTGGCCCTGCTGTAGCACCTATTCCCCAGAAACAATGTAGCCAGTTCATATGTTTTGCTTCATAATGAAGAGCTACAAAGTTGTTTAATGCAGAGTCTACTGCTCCTGCTCCTAACCCCATGGGAATTCCAAGTAAGCATATCCATAGGAAGCTTGGTGATGAATATATTCCAAGCAATGCAGCTGCAGTTAAAGCCACACTAAATGTAGTTACCTTTCCTGTTCCAAATCCTTTTATTAATTTAGCACTAAAAAAACTTGATATAATTGTTCCTGCTGAAACAATCATTGTAGCTATCCCTGCTGAAGATATAGACACATTTAAATCTTGATAAATTTTGGGCCATGCAGATCCTAAAATAGCATCTGGCAATCCGAGACTTATAAAAGCAATATAAATAATGATTAATAATAACGTCAACATATTTTCTTCTCCCCTTTACGTAGTAATTTTAATATATTCCTTTATTAAGTGTAACTATAATAGAATAAAAAACTGCTATATTTTTAATATAACAGTTTTTTCTAAATATTTCTTTATATCTTTTCTTATAATTTATTCAAATTATAAAGATAATCAAAACTCTTTTTGAATCTTTCCATTCCAATTTTAAGCTTAGATAGTGTACATCCACAATTTAAACGAAGGTATTTTTCTCCTCCATAAACTTCGCCCTTCATTATTCCAATTCCACCAACATTTACTAAAGCCTCTTGAATTTCATCACTGGAAAAAGGAACTTTTCTGCAATCTATCCAGGCTAAATATGTGCCTTCTGGTTTTGTAAAAACTATATCTTTAAAGTTTTCTTCTATAAAATTCTTAACATATTCCATGTTTTTATCTACATATTCAATAAGATCTTTTACATAATAATCACATTCATTATATGAAATCATTGTAGCATACATTCCAAGAATACTTACTGAATTCAAGAAGTCTTTACTTCTTGTTTGTTTGATAAATTGTTCATATATTTTTTTATCTGGAATTATTGCGTAAGATCCAATTAAGCCTGGATAATTGAATGTTTTGCTTCCTGATGATACTAAATATATATCATTATATTCATTTAAATATGAAATAATAGGTGTATGTTTATTTCCTTTAAAAACTATATCACTATGAATTTCATCACTAATTATCTTTACATTATATTTCTTACAAAGATTTATTATAATGCTTAATTCATTTTCTTTCCACACTCTTCCTGTTGGATTATGAGGTGAACATAATAATAAAACCTTGCAAGTTTTAATTTTATTTTCAAATTCATCTATACTAAAATAAAAGTTTCCATTATCATTATATAATTGAATTTTTACTAATGTCCTTTTATTTTCTTCAATGACATTAAAAAATGCATCATACATAGGATTAAATGTTGCTATTTTTTCTCCTTCTTTGCATAACATCCTAATTAATACTGCTACTGAATACATAACTGAAGGGCTGTATAATATCCAATCTAGATTCACATCACAATTAAATTTTTTTATATAATGGTTGGCTATAGCTCCCTTAAAGTCATCATGATTCCACCTAGAATATCCATAAATCTGATGTTCTAACACTTTATTTAATTTTTGGTACACTGGTAATGGCACCTTAAAATCAGTATCTGATATAGAAAAAGGAATTAAATCCTTTTTATTAAAACGATCTTGAATATAGTCCCATTGAGTACAATATGTATTTAGACGATTATTTTCTTCATCAAAATTATGCTTCATATTATTTCTCCAAAATTATCATTTCTTTAGTTGTATTATTAAGTGGAACTCCTATCCCATCTTTAATTAAAACATCATCCTCTATACGTACTCCCCCTAAACCCGGTATATATATTCCTGGTTCGCATGACATTATCATATTGTCTTTTAAGATAACATTAGAACTTTGATTTAAATATGGTTGCTCTGCTCCATCCCCAATTCCTATTCCATGACCAAGTCCATGATTGTAGTATTCACCATACCCTGCATTAATAATTATATCTCTTGCTACTTTATCTACATCTCTAGATAAAGCACCTGTCTTAATTGCATCTACCCCAGCCTTTTGAGCTCTCTTAACAGTTTCATATATGTTTTTTATTTCCTCACTTGGTTCTCCTATAAATATCATTCTAGTCATATCAGATTGGTAGTTCTCATACTCTATTCCAAAGTCTATCATTATTGGTTCATTAGAATTTATTTTTCTATCTGTAGGCCTTCCATGAGGAAGTGCAGTCCTAGGGCCTGATGTAACAATTGTATCAAAAGACATTTTATTAGCACCTGAAATTAATGAGTAATATTGTATCCATGCATTGATTTCTCTTTCACTAACTCCAACCTTAATATGCTTTAAAACCTTGGAAAATATATCATCTGTAATTTTACAAGCCTTTTTTATTACATCTATTTCATGTTTATCTTTTAAAATTCTTACCTCATTAAGTTCTTCTTCAATAAGAAATACACTAAAGTTATAGTTCTTAAGTTTTTCATAATCAGTTATTGAATATGCGCTAGCTTCTATCCCTAAAACCTTATAATTATGTTCATTCATAATATTATTTATAATATCAAAATGTGACTTTTGAGATTTTGCTGGTGTGTTTTCTATTATTTCAAAATCACTTTCTTTTTCTTTTACTTCCTCTACATATCTTCCATCCAATATAGCGTATGATTTATCTTTTGTTATAAAGAGATGTATCCCACTCCCAGTCACAGTATCTAAATACTTCTTAATTGTTTTGGATTTTATTAAAGCTGCATCAATATTTAGTATATTAAGAAGCTCTTTTATTTTATTAATATGTTTAGCCATAATATCCTCCTCTAATCTTAAAGGGGAAGCTTAACTTCCCCTTTATTTTTAAAAATCTAAGTCATCTAAAAGTGCTTGATCTTCTTCTGATATTTTTGATTCTTCTACTGAATCTCTTACTGTTTCTTGTTTTTCATATAACTTGAAGAATGGATACCATATTAGTACTGATCCTATCATTTGTAATGCATTTACAACTATTGTTACCCAGTCTCCATTAACTAAAAAGCCTTCTAAAAATACTCCAACATATGGAGGGTTAAAAAATGGTTTTGCTAAAATTCCAGCCCACATTAAAAATGCTGGGAATGTTCCTAAAATAGTACCACCTATAACATATGGTAAGAAAAATGTTGGATTAAGTACTATTGGTGCTCCAAATAATATAGGTTCATTTATACCAAATAAAGCTGGTATTATAGATACTTGTCCTACACGTTTATATGCTTTGTTTTTTGATAATAAGAACCAAAATACTAAACCAAAGGTAACTCCTGTACCTGTGAAGTTTGCAAAAGCACTAGTCATACCTCCTGTATAAAAGTGAGGTAATGCTTGCCCACTAGCCATAGCTTCAATATTTTCTGCTAAAAATTGAGCTGCTATTGGTGCTGTAATTGGTGATAATACTGATGGATGTATTCCGAAAAAGAATAATAAACAACTAAGAAAAGTAATGAATACGAATACAAATGGATTATCTAATGATCCAACTAATGGTGCTAAGAATCTTGTTAAAACTTCTGGAGGTAATACATCAAAAATTGCTAAACTAGTAAATCTGATTGCTGCAAAAACTCCAACTATAATTACTGTTGTTGGTATTAATTCAAAAGATCTTGAAACAAAATCTGGTACATTTTCTGGCATACGTATTGTGAAGTTTTTCTTCTTACACCAATGATATAATTGAACCGCTATAATACCTGAGATCATTGCCATAAATAACCCTTTAGTTCCTAGATACTTTATACTCATACCTCCATCTTCAGTGAAAGTAAATGTAAGTAAAAGAAATCCAACGGCACCCAAAACCATACATCCTGGAACGTATAATTTATAATGCTCACCTAAGAAATAAGTAATACATAAACAGACATATAGGCCCATCATACCTATTGTAAGATAAAATGGTAAGTAGAAATTATCCATATTGTTTACTATGAATTTACCTATACCTGTTTCTACACCAATCATATTAGCAATTGCTTCTGGAATCAAACATAAGCTACCTATAATTAATATCGGAGTCATTGCTACCATTGATTTTTTAATTGCATTTAGATGTGGTTGCTTATCCATTTTTCTTGCTATTGGAGTTAGATATTTGTTCATAAATGCTTCAAATGCTTTAAACATAATTTTCTCCCCTTTTATTATTTATTAAATTATTGTTTATTATCCAGTTGAGCTTTTCTATAAGCAAGTAAGGCCATCTTAAATGCTGTTGCTCCATCCATTTTTCCGTAAGTATCTTGGTCTATGACTGTGTACGGAATTTTTTTGGATCAATAATCTTTTTGATATAATCTAGTTTGTGTGCAATTTGTGGCCCAACCACAACTACATCACAATTATCTGCCTCATGTTCTAACAAATCTACTGGAATTGCTACAAATTCAAAATCCTCCTCATTTAACTTTTTACTTGCCCTTACTGTTTTTTCATACTGTCCATTAACATTGTAGTTGAAAAACCACCTGCGCAACATAATACTATTCTCATTTTTTAACCTCCTTAGATTCAAATACATCTATTATTTTTTCTATAAGATCTCTCACAAGTTGTGAAGACATATAATGATCTTGAGCGTGTACCATAAGTAAACTTACTGGTAATTTTTCTCCATCATCTTGTGAAAGCTCCTTTCTAATTAATTCAGTCTGAGCTTTATGAGCCTCGAGATCAATATCTCTTGCTTCCTTTAAAAGAGCTCTTGCTCCTTCGTAGTCAGACTCCTGGATTTTCTGAAAAGCTTGGAATGCCTTTGCTTTACTATCTCCTGCTGCTGATATAATTTGTAATATTTGCATTTCTAATTCACTCATCTTTACCCCTCCTATTCGTAACTTGAAATATTGCTATATTCTTCTTTTGTAAAAGCTTTTATTACATATATGATTAAATTTATTAAACCTTCAACATCTCTTAAATCAGTCATTGAATAACTTCCATGACAATATCTTAAAGGTATTCCAAGTACGATGCTAAGTTTTCCTCCATTACTTAAATGTGCTTGAGCTGCATCTGTACCGCCACCACTAAACATATCACATTGAAAATCAATATTATTATCCTTTGCCATTTTTTTGATCCATCTAAGTAATTTTTTATTTGGTATCATTGTTTTATCATAATGAACTATCATACACCCCTTTGATATCTGGCGTTGATTAGTATAATTTCTGACTAAATCTGGTGCACAAGCTACATCAATTGCAAATATAATATCTGGATTTATTTTATCTGCACAACACTTTCCACCTCTTGTACCAACTTCTTCTGAACTTGTAAAACATAAATATATATCATTTTCATGATTAATATCCTTTAGTTTTTTATCTACCTCCTTTAAAACATAACACCCAACTCTATCATCTAAAGCTTTTGCCATTAGTATATTTTTATTTATCATTTCACTTTTGCTATCAAAAGTAACCATATCCCCTACATTTATTCCTAAATCTAAAACTTCTTCTCTACTGCTTAATCCAATATCAACATAAAGGTCTTTTACCTTATGATTTTCATCAAAAGAGCAATTCATTAAACCTTTAATTTTAACTCCATCATCATTAGTAATGATAACCTTTTGAAAAGATTTTGCAGAATCTTTAACTCCACCAATGCAAATTACATTTATCATACCAATGTCACTAATACTCTTTACCATAAAGCCAACTTCATCCATATGTGCACAAAACATTAATTTAGGACCATTTCCTTTGTGATTTACAATCATGCTTCCAATTCCATCATAAGATATTTCTCCTATAATATTTTTTGAAAGTATATCTCTAATCTCTTGTTCATTAGATGCTATTGAATCTACCTCACATATTCTTTTTAATAAATCTATATCCAAATGTGTATCACCTCCTACATCTTTTTGCTTATTAATGCTATAAACTCCTTGAAGCTATTTACTTTCAATATATCTTGTATCATTTTTTATCATTCATAATTTCAAATAAATCTCTTGTAATTTCTTTATGTAACTCTAAATTTTCTTTTTGAAGAGAAACCATAAATATTACATTTATTTTTTTGTTATTAAATTTAATTGGATTCTTTAGTATATTTATAAAAACTATATCTTTATTTCCTATCATTTCAATTGGATGAGGTATTGCAACTCCATTTAAATAAACTGTTGAAGAAAAAGATTCTCTCCTTAAAACTAAATCAGTATAGTTTTTTCCTCCAACACCATCTTCTTCAATTTTCTTAGCCATACTTTCTATAGTCTTTATATAATCTTTTTCATTTTCAGATATAATAAAGTAACTTGGACTAAAAAAGCGTTTAATATAATAATCTTTAGTTTTACTTATAAATACCTTATCTATCTTATCTAAACTTACTAATTGCTTTATTTTCAAAATATCATAGTCATCTAAAAGTTCTTTGATATATATTAAAGGCACTTGAAGATTTGAGGTAATCTCAATAGTAGCAAATATGATATCTGGATTATATTCTTCTAGTTCTTTTAATTGAACTATTGAAAATGTCTCTATTTTAGATATATTAAATAAACTGCTTAACTTAAGTTTAGTTAAATACGCGCTTCCCCCTCCTGATGAACAAACAATTGCAATTTTATTATATTTCTTAAGCTTATTTGTAAATTCTTTTTCCATATGCACCGCAAAATGAGTAGTTATAAAGCCTATTTCATCTCGTGTTGGTTTAATTCCATATTTTCTTTCTAGCATTTCTCCAAATGAAATTGCCATATTAAATATTGAAGCATACTTTATAGATAGTTCATCTACAATTGGGTTAGTATAAGCCACTTTAAATTTAAGTCTGTTTATTAGTGAATTTATATGAAGTGTTAGCAATCTTTTAAAATCTTCATCCTTATTAAATGATGTGTTATTTTTTCATCTAACTCTTGCAAAAATTCACATATATCAGATGGTAACTGTTTTAAATCTTCAAAGTCTTCTTTTTCTTTTTTAGTCTTCATGTTTATTAGTTTATAAAGTTCTTTTTTATCTTCTTCAGAAAATCCTACATTATATTTTTCTTTCAGGGCAAGCTCTAAGTTGTTCTGTGTATCTTTTATTAATAACTTCTTATATTTCAAATTAATATATATGGTTATTTTTAACCAAGCTAATATTTCCTTTAGTTCTGAATAATCAATTATTAAGTTTTCTTTCTTTATTTCATCAATTAATGCTTTTTTATATAAGTAAATTCCTGCCCAATAATTTTATTAATATATTTTCTAATAACTTCATTTTCTTTTAAATAAAGGTTAGTAATTAAATCTTTTCTTTTTTCTAAAGCTTCATTAATCTTTACTCCATAATGAGCTTTTCTTTCTACTGTAAGATTATATTCTTTTAGATAATTATCAACATCTACCTTAAATTTGTTTATTAAAGACTTACTGCTATTAAATTCTTCAACTATCTCTTCAATTGTTATGTAACTTTCCTTTAATGCTATATATGCTGATATATTTTCTACAGTTACTTTTGGTTTACTATCCATTCTATTTAAATCTTTAATAAAACTTTTTAACTTTTCTTCGTTTGTTATCTCTATAAGATATCCTTTTCCTCTTTTTTTCATTAGTATAAAACCTTTTTCTAATGAAATATTTGTTAAGTATGAAAAGTCATTTTGTAGTGTCCTTTTGGAAACAGAATATTTATCAATGAAATATTCTATAGTTAAATATCCATTAGCTTCTATCAAATCATTGATAATATTAAGTTCTCTCATAAGTACACCTCCTATTTTAAATTTATTGGGTTATCGTTTTCACAATATAAGAATACAACAATTTATTAATATACAAAAGATTATTAATTGCATCATATTGTGCAAATTATATTCTAACTGGAAATTATTTGGACCCCAGGGGTAAAAAAATATATGTTTATATTAATTAGTAATAATCTCAACAATATGTTAATATTAAATATGCTAAACAAAAATAAAATAAATTTTATGATATCCAAATGGATTTAGATGGAGGCAATAATGGCTGTAAACCAAAGAACAAAAAGAAATTTTCATTATAATAATATAGAAAAGAAAGATAAAAACTTTATGTATCAAAATCTTGAAGGAAGCAATTGCTATAATTGTAATTTTGCTGGTTCAAACTTTGATTATGTAAATTTTAGGGGAGCACACTTCAAATCATCTAGCTTTATGAAATGTAGTTTTAAATGGTCTGAATTTATAGGAACAAACTTTAGAAAGAGTAACTTTAAAAATGCAATCTTTGAAAACACCATATTTGACTCTGTTAAATTACAAGATGTCGACTTTAAGGATGCAAAATTTGTAAATACTATATTTGTATCAACAGATATAAGTAAAGCTAAAAATTTAGATATTAATAATCCTGAAATAAGAATTTTTGATAAAATGCCTAAAATAGAAATAAGTGAAGATCTTAAAAATGCAGCTTTTGCTACCTTCAGCAATAAATATATAAAATCTTCAAGGCTTCTAGATACAAAAGAAGGAGCACTTAATTATTTAAACATTATGATTCTTTTAGAAAATTTTGATGAAGAAACATTAATTAAAGGCTTGAATTTTATCACTGCTGAAGTTGATAGAGACTTCTATACACTAAGCTATATAATAAAACTTATTAAAAATATGCCAATATCTTAGTATTAATAATTTTATTTATTAAGGTGATAATGTTATCTTCTTTTTAGTTAATAAAAAAATAAACCTCCTCTCATGTAAGGTTATTAACTTTACATAAGAGGAGGTTTATTATAAAGACTATTTATTGGTTTATATTTACTATTTCTAATAAAACACTCTTTATCACTAGTCTATAAATGTTATAACTTCTTCTAATGGCTTACGAGGAGGCTGTTTTGGCGTATTATCCTCAGCTACCCCCAAGGCAATCATAGACATAAGTTCATATCCTTCTTTCTTAAAATCGATTAAATTCTCTATATCAATTTTTGCATGTGTAGGTCCTGTCATGTAGCAACTTCCATATCCCATTTCTGTTGCTGCTAACAATATATTTTCTACTGCTGCTCCTATTCCTTGAGCTGCTGATTGTGGTGATAATAATACATCTAAAATTTCTTTTGGTGCATTATTTTCTTTCAATATACTATATTCTATCATTTTATATTCACTGCCGTATACTAATATAACTACAGGTGCATCCTTAAAGCATGTATAATAATTTATCACACTCATATGTTTTTTGAAATCTTTTTCGTTTTTTGCAAGTTGTCCAATTTTTTTATGACTTTCAGTCACTATTTTTGCCATTTCACCTATTACTTCTTTATTTTGTAATACAACAAAGTGCCAGTTTTGTTGATGCTTTGGAGATGGTGCATAGGTTCCAGCTTTTATTATCTCTAATATATCATCCTTTTTAACTGGTATATCTTTAAACTGTCTTACACTTTTTCGATTATAAATAAAACTCAAATTTGTCATTAGTTACTTCTCCTTATAAAGTTTAATACTAAAGAAATTATAAATAAAAAGGCATTTTACGTCAACTTTTTAAAGACTTCCTATATATATTATGATTTGTAAATATTGAATTGTAACTTATAACTAAACTTTTCTAAATTGAGTATCATCTAGCTTCTTATAAAGTCCACTTTCTTCTAATAAGTTCTCATGCTTTCCGCTTTGAACTATTCTCCCATCTTCAAAAACTAAAATATTATCTGCTGATAAGATTGTAAATAATATATGAGCAATTACTATGCTAGTTCTACCTTTTAATAATGGAACTAAAGCTTTTTGTATATATATTTCTGAAACAGAATCTAAAGAAGATGTTGCTTCATCTAAAATAAGAATTCTAGGATTATTTAAAGTTCTTTGAAAAATAAATGACAAATGTAACTACTAAAAAATCTTCTATTTATTTATAATAACCTCAGAGGTGATAAAAATGATTTTAAAAATAGAAAATGTAATAAAACGCTTTAATAATCACTTAGCGTTAGACTATTTATCTTTAGAAGTGAATAAAGGAGAAGTTATTGGTTTACTTGGTCCTAATGGGGCTGGAAAAACAACATGTATAAAATCCATTGTAGGACTACTTTCCGTTGATGAGGGAGAAATAATAGTATTTGATATGAAACAGGACGGAAAGAACCAAAAGATAAAAAGCAAGATTGGTTTTGTAACACAAGAAATTACTATTTATGAAGATATGACTGCAAAGGAAAACTTAGCTTTTTTCGGAAGCTTATATGGTTTAAAAAAGACAGAACTAGAAAGTAGAATTAATGAAGTAGCTAAAATTATTGGTTTAGAAGATCGTTTAAATGACCGCCCTAAACATTTCTCAGGTGGAATGCAAAGACGCTTAAATATTGGCTGCTCTATCTTACATAACCCTGAATTATTAATTATGGATGAGCCGACAGTTGGAATAGACCCTCAATCTAGAAATTATATTTTAGATTTCGTTAAAAAGATAGCTGCTGAAGGAACAACTGTTATCTATACTTCCCACTATATTGAAGAAGTTGAAGCCGTAGCTAGTAGAATATACATAATGGATCAAGGCCATGTAATAGCTTCAGGCACATTAAAAGAACTAATTGCAAGAATTAAAGGTGATTCCCACATATTAGTTGACGTTAAAATAGCAAGGGAAGATAAAAAAGATGAGCTTTTAGCACTAACAGATGTAAAAGAAGTAGTTATAAAGGATAACCAATATCACATCATTGTACCAGGAGGTATATCAATAATTGATAAAATTGTTTCAATTCTAGCTCCTTTAGGTATAGTTAATGTGAATTCTAAACAGCCAACCCTTGAAGATGTATTTCTAACATTAACAGGAAAACAATTAAGAGATGAGGTGAATTAATGCTTAAGTTTTATATATTAAGATCCTCTAGGGATATTTTCGGCCATCTAATTTTGATACTTTTACCAATTTTATTAATAAGCTTTTTTAGCTATATTAATTCAAGTTACAACATAGGTGTCATAACCCCTGTATTAACTATAGGTTTTGCTTTAACATTTCAAATATATGGGTCAGCTATTAGTTTTGAAACTTTAGGGCAAGATTTTTTATCGCCAATACGTAATAGATTATTAGCAACACCAGTTAATCCTGTAAAGGTTGTATTATCAATATTGTTTTCTGGCATAATAGTAAGTTTCCTACAAACCTTTGTTGTTTTAATATTTTCAATTACTATTCTAGATATAAAATTTAATAACCTATTTTTAATTTTACTTGTAATGCTTATTTCAGTAATATTTAATCAACTATTTGGTACTCTTATTTTATTCTTAAGTAAAAATGTTAAAACAGCTAACTCTGTTACAACTTTATATGGTATTGCTGCTCCAATATTAACAGGACTATATTTTCCACTTCCTGATAATATAATAACTAATTTATTTGAAAAATATCTAACACCAATGGCCTTAGCTCAAACTGCAATTTTGGGTATTATTGATAATAACTTAAAAAATTTTATTATAGGAATAATTCCATTAATAATACTTAGCGTAATACTATTTTATTAATAAACTCCTAAGTAAGAAGGTGATTCTATGATTATATTTAAACATGCATTAAAACGTAGTCTTGCACAACCTATTAGTATATTAATTACACTTATACTTCCAATAGGAATAATATTTGTACCCCCTTTAGCTAACAGCTATCCAAATGGAATCTATCTATATGGCTTATTAAGCTTATTTTCTGCCTTTATACTATCTAAGCCTATAGTGGAGGAACGTCTTAATAAAATAACAGTTAGAATTTCAGCTACACCTACTAAATATATTAGTTACCTTAGCTCTCACTTAATGGCTTATACTTCTATATTAGTAGTGCAAAATATAATATTTATATTAGGAATATATCTATATTGGAAAGATCTTAACATTAACTATTGGTATATATTTAGTTTGAATTTTGTTTACATACTAATGTCAATTGCATTTTCATTATGCTGGAATTCACTATTTAAGTCCTATAATCTTTCTTTTGGATTATTTTCTGGCTTTGCATCTATTATGTGTTTAGTTAGTGGTGTAACTATGCCTCTACAAGTAATCCCTGAAGAAATAAAAAAATTTATAGTAGTTTTACCTACATACTGGTTACCCTATGGACTAAATTCTCTGCATGATGGTAATATTAAATATGTATTAATAGCACATCTTGTATTATTAATTTACTCAGGAATATTTCTATTAATAGGCAGCAAAAGGAGATATTAAATGATTGCAAAAAAGAACTTTATCATTGGACCACAAATAATATATTCATTTATTATGGTAATACAACTTTTAATATTGCTTATTATAATTTTTCATAAATTATTAAATCCAATGGTTTTTTTGCTTTATTTAATATTAATTTTTAGTATGGTTTTAAGATGGAGAATAAAACTAAAACCATGCTATATGTTAATTGATTTAACATTCTTTCTATTAACAGCTGCATTTTATCCCCCTGCTTCTATATGTTTATTTGTATTTGCCTATTACTTTTCATATAAAAATAAACTAATTTATACCCTTCCATTAATTATTGTAGGATTAATAGTTAATGAAGGCAGCTATTATTTATTACTATTACAGGGGCTATTATTTGGTACAATTTTATGTCACTGGGAAAGAGAAAGTACTTCAAATAAGAATATAATGGACCACCTAAGACAACATATTTATGACCTGGAATTAGTACAGTCTCAGCTATTATCAGATTATCAGGACACAGATAGAATATCAAGATTAACAGAAAGGCAGCGAATTGCAGAGGTACTCCACGATAGTTTAGGTCACGAGCTTACTGCTGCACATCTATCCTTAAAAGCATATAAATCTCTAATAAAATCCAAACAATTTGAAAGAGCCAATATAACATTTAGTAAGTCAGAGAAACGTTTAGAAAATGCATTGCATCAATTAAAAAGCTCTGTTAAAAGCATTGAACCTAATTTAGAAATTGGGCTATTGGATATAACTAATTTATGTGATAATTTTATTTATCCAGTTGAATTTGTACATAGTGGGAATATTTTTAAATTAGAACCTTATATATGGCAATTAATTTTAATGTCTGTAAGGGAAGCTTTAACTAACATTACAAAACATGCTCGTCCTAATAAAGCGAATATATCTTTAAAAATAACAGATTATTCTGTTAGGATGACTATTGAAAATGATGGAATAATAAATAACCCTAGAGAGATATCTGGAAATGGGTTACGATATATGCGTAATAGATTAGAAGCTGTAAATGGCAGTTTAAGTATTCAAAGACAAGGTACTTTTAAATTAATTATATTTATTCCATTTGAAAGGAGTAAGTAATATATGAAAATATTAATAGTTGATGATGATGAAATGGTTATTGAAAGTCTTGATATCCTTTTATCTACTGATCCAGCTCTTGAAATTATAGGAAAGGCTTCTAACGGAAATGAAGCAATTGAATTTTGCAAAAAGAATCCTGTGGATATTATTCTTATGGATATTCAAATGCCATTTATGGATGGAATTGGTGCTTGTAGATTTATTAAAAAAATTAATAAAGATATAAAAATTATCATGCTTACAACTTTTCATGATTATAAAAACATTCACCAATCACTTCAAGCAGGTGCCTCTGGATATTTATTAAAATCAGATGATACAGAAAAACAAATAATAACTATTAAAACTGTATATTCTGGCCTTTCCATTATAAGTGAAGAGGCCTTAAGGAGCTTTTCTGAATCAAAAGACGAAAATAATTTAACTGCAAGAGAAAATGAAATTTTAGAACTAATTGCTAATGGACTTTCAAATAAGGAAATTTCCAAACAGATCTTTATTAGCGAAGGAACTGTAAGAAATACTATTTCAACTATATTAGAAAAATTAGAATTACGAGATAGAACTCAATTAGCAATATATTATTGGCAAGCTAAAACCGATATCTAATAAAAAAAAGCAATATAACAATCTAAGATTTGTCATACTACTTTTTGCAATTTAGTTAAAGCCTACATGTCCAGTTTCCTCATTTTCTGATGCAGGTACATAGTAAGGCATATTACCCGGTTTTAATTTCCAATCATTGTTGAAAAGATTAAATCTATAATTTCTTATATTTTTAAGTTCTTCTTCAGCAAAATATCCATCATCAAGAAATTGTTCAACTAATTCCTTTTGATAATTAGTATAATCATGAGCAAACAGCATTACTGTGTCAGCTTTAGCATCTACTAATTGCTGTAATTTTCGAGTTGAGTCTAATTGCTTTTCTGTTTCTTCTCCACCTAAAGTAATTTGTCTAACCTCATCAATTGACATATGATTTAGAGTATATGGTGTATCCCCCATAAATAAAAGATCATATTCATCTGCCTTTACCAAAACAGAGGTATGCCCAGGAGAATGACCTGGAGTAGGAAGAAGAATAACACTTCCATCACCAAAATAGTCTAAACTGTTAGAAAAGCTCTTATACTCACCAGAGTTATAAGTAAATAAGTCCATATTATCCTTTATCAAATCGTATGAGTAAGGGTAAATAGAAGTTCCCTTTTCCCAATCTTCTTTGCTTAATATTACCTTGGCATTTGGCAGGTTTCGAAGTCCACCAGCATGGTCATCATGTGTATGAGTCATAAATACTGTTTTTATATCTTCCAGCCTATATCCCAGCTTCTCTACCTGAACTTGAAGATCCTGCTCTGTTGTCAACTTATATTCATCTTTTACTGTTAACAAACGTGAAACCATATAATTGTGATTATAGAATCCATCATGGTCATTAGCCTGCTCCCAGCTTATAGCTGCATCAATCATCATAAGACCATGCTTTGGATGATCAATAAGATATGTGTATAGAGGTATTGTAATGTTATCTCTACTCACAAGAGTTTTAAAATATCCACTAAGTCCTTCCCATCCATCAAGACCGCCGTAAAATTGTCCATAAGTTAAAATCGTGTCTCCTACGTGAAGCGGATAAACCTTAACTTTTCCATCCTTAGAAGGTGATTTTATAACTACAGATTCAATTGCCTGCAAACGCTCCTCTTCAGCCTTCTTTAAGATGCTTGTACGATAATTTTCAACTATTGGCACCGAAATATACATTAATGCCAAAAATATAATAGCTGGTACACCAAATATAGTAAGTCGGAAGTTTTTGCTTTTTTTCACAAAAGACTTCGAAAATAATTCTGGGCTCCTAAAAGCTATTATCATAAGTATAATAGTTATACCTGAAAGAATTCCTAAGATTACTGGTATATCCTGAATGTAGAATATAACTGCTGCATAAAAAATAGTAAATAATAAAGTTGAAGGTATCACAAAGAACTTTAGCACTGTTCTTCTGCTTTTCTCACCATTAGTAATCAGCCTGAAAATTCCTGGCCAAAGAAGTCCAGTATTTGCTGCAAGTGATATAATAACATATATGGTCAGTAATACAGTGTTTATTCCCTTCATATAAAATACGACACTCATAATAGCTAATAGCCATAAACTTATTATTAAAAGTAGCCCTTTTCCAATGTTTTTAAGTGTTTTTAATAATATTGTCAAGTCCACATCTCCTTTATTTAAAATTAACCCATTGATTCATTGTTTCATCATTAATAATACTAAGAGTAGATTCAGGAATTCCTAATACCTTTTCTATGGAATCTGTATAAGCTGCTAGTATATTTTTCATTTGGTCAATGCAGCCTTTGTCCTTTGTCTCATTTATAATCATCAAAGATAATCTATCCCACAAACTTTGTATCAAAGAAAGGGTAACTTCTCCTGCCTGCTCTGGAAAAGAAGGCTTAAAAGTTCCTTCTTTAACCCCCTGGAAAATCATGGAGGATAAGAGAGGAGAAATACGTTCAATTGAATTGTTTAACATTTTCTGACGGATAATTGCATTATCATCGCTGTACCATACCCTCATAAGAGTAATTAAATAATCTCTTTGCCCAACCTTCCAATTTCCTGCTGCTGTGAAGTATTTGTTTAACTTTTCTATAGCTGGTAGACTTTCATCCTTCACTATAGGAATTATCTGTTCTTCTCCTTGATCCATAAAGCGTTCAATAAGTGCATCTAACATATTCTGCTTTGATTTAAAATAATGAAAAAAAGTTCCTTTAGAAATACCTAATTCAGTCAAGATATCTTGAATTGACATCTGCTCATAGCCCTTTGTATAAACAAACTTTTGAGCTGCATTAAGAATTTCATTACGTTTTGCATCATATTCATCTTTTTTTATTATTCTTGCCATAATATCACTCCTTTTAATAAACCGACCGTTGGTATATTAATATAATATATAGTATTTACTCTTATGTCAATATTTATTTGCAAAAAATAACTCCTTCTATTACAACTTTTATGTATTGTAATTAGAAGGAGTTATTAATTTATTTACTTCTTCAATATTGTAATTTATCAATCTATTTCTAAGTATTTCTTAATTCCATTACATATAGATTCTGCAATTAAATATTGAAACCCATCATCAAACATCAGTTGTTCTTCCTTAGGATTAGTTAAATATCCAACTTCCAACAAAACTGATGGCATCTCTGTGTCCCTAACTACAAATAGTTCTTCCTTCTTAACCCCTCGATCATTAAACCCTGTTGTACTAACTACATGATTATGTATGACTTCTGCCAAAATCTTAGACTCATTATTATAATAATATGATTCTGTACCAGATACATCTGGAGTTTCAAATATATTTCCATGAATTGATATATATAAATCTGCATTTAATTCATTTGCAAAACTAGGCCTATCCTTATAATCAATATATCCATTGATTATATAAATTTGTATTCTTTCTTCTTTTTCCAATACTTCATTTACTTTTTTTGATAAGCTAAAGGTAAAATCCTTTTCATATAAACCACTTACACTTGTTGCACCCACATCTATACCACCATGGCCAGGATCAGTTACACTATGAATAGAATCAATTACTAATTTAAATGTTTCTTTTGTTACACCGAAATTTTTATTATTAGCTTGTTCATTCTTAATACTCCTACTAGCTATTTTATACAAATTTTAATTTCTCTACGTGAAGTATTTTATAGATATATACTACTATATGTTACAATATTTGGTTCAACTAATTCTGTTCCAGGCATTATTGATGCATATTCAGCTTGACCGCTATTTAAAAAAGTAACCTTCATTTCAGCAGGCTCTTGTAGTTTTATAGGATTAATATTCTTGGCATTTATTAATGCATACTTTACTTTTTCATTTATTTTTTCAAATGCTGCAGATGGTGTTAAACACTTTGCTGAATATCTTCCATATGATGTTTTAACTACAACTGTTTCAATTTCAGTATTCACTTTCTTTACTTTCTCTTCTAGAATGTTGTCGCCTGATACCAAAACAACTGGAACATTAAAGTGACCTGCAACACATGCATTCATATAAAATTCCCCAACATCTTTACTGTTAATATTTATGTTTGAAATCACACCTCCATGAAAATAGTGGCTCAAAACCCCGCCCATATTCATTCTGGAATGATATCCTATTAATATTACCGCGTCAAAGGATGAATCTAATCCTTCCATCATAGCCCCCTTAGGGGATGGACCTGTAATTAATTGTGCTTTATCATTTAAAGATTCTATAAGTATATTATTTCCAGCTCCATGTAAATCATTATCAACAATTTCTGTTGCTCCAATCTCAATAGCTCCCTCGATTACTGCATTAACCTCATAGAAAAGCAAAAACCTATGTATTCATCTAAAATCCAAGTATATTTATCAGCCTCTATTCCATTAAACTCATTAAGTACTTATACAATTCATCAGTAAGTCCATATCTTAACTGGGTACTATTTTGAGAAGCATGGAATGAAGAAATTGAATCTTTCATTTGCTCATCTTCCCCTACTATCCTATTAGTTATATTTCTCCAATATCGGATACATTCTATTGCTTTTATATCAATTTTAGACAATCCCTTCCTATAGCAGTGCTTCAATTTGGAAATAAAAGCAACCCATTCTTCTGCACCATCTGCTTCTGAATTAAAATTAATTAACCTGTCTTTTAATTCATTAAATTGTTCCTTAGTAAAAAATTTATCTGATGACAAATTAATAAATGGTATAACTTCTTTAATATCTTCTGAAGATAAGTTTTTATTATCTTTAAGATTTTCCTTTAATTTAAGTAACTTACAGAAAAGTTGCTGCTTTTGTGCAATTTCCTCTTGCAAATTAGAAATTTGAATTTCAATTAAATCTAGAATATTAACATTTTTAAATATAAGCAATTCTTTTATTTCATCAAGATTAAAGCCTATATCTTTCATTGATATAATTTGATATAATTCTGTAACACTTTTCATATTATACAATCTATGCCCTTTTTCTGTTACCCTAGATGGCTTTAACAAGCCAATTTCATCATAATAATGTAACGTTCTTACAGTTATACCTGTCATATTTGCTAAATCACCAATTTTTATATATTCACTCAATTTATATTCCCTCTTTTATTTTAACAATTTCTTTTAGATCATCTCCATTAAATAAATACTTTTTACCACATATACCACATTCTAATTCTTCGCTTTTATTTAATTGAATTGATTGCTTTAATTCATCCATTTCTACTGACATTAAAATACCAAAAAACATTTCTCTTGAACAATTACATTCTATTTGTATTTTGTATTCTTCTATGACTCTTGCATATGAGGAAAGCTTATTTGGCAAATCAGCCCATTCTAGTAAAGTTAATGTATTCTGATTACTATTAATATAGTCTGTTAAATACTCAAGATTTTTCCTTTCCACAAAAGGTAATGGTTGTATCATGCAACCTCTCATTATTCCATTGCATATAAAAATTTTAAAAATTGTTTCTACCTGTTCACTTCTACAATAAAAATCCGAAAAACATCCTTCTATCGAATCAGCTCTTAACTCTATTGTACCAGTAAACATTCCTGACATCCAGCCTCCCCTGCTTATAGACATAGTTGCACCTTTTCCTGCTAAATCCTCCATTTTTCCAGTAAATACTTTTAATTTAGAAGAGAACGTGCAATGTATATTTCCTTCCCCATCTATATTACAATAAACCGAATATCCTTGTGGCTTAAATCTTATACTAATATCTAAACGTTGGTCTCTTTCAGTTAATAAACCACGTAATAAGCAACAACATATAAATATCCTTCTGTAAAGCTCTTTTGAAAAATCTGATTTTATATCTTTTATATTACCGTGTTCTATTATATCTGTTGCGTCAGTAATATACATTCTAACTTCATTATCATTTGTTAGTAGTTTTAATAAATTATTCTTCATCTTAATTATCACCTCAAGAACATACTACATCATGACGTAACGTGAGGTTCAATAAAGAAATTACAAATTAATTTAGAAGTTGGACTTTTAAACTTAACTAATTTATTTGTTCTATTTTGACAAAGCAAAAGCTACGAAGAATTCTTCATAGCTCATTTATTGGTAGTATATTAGATTGTTTGAATAAGAAAACCCTGTACACACCATTACCTCAGGCGTCTTAGCCATATGCACAATTTAAAACATTGTATTAAAAGGTTTTATTAATTCGCAAACTTATATTTTCATATATTATTAAAATCATACTTCCAATGAAATAACATAAAATATCTTTTATATCAAAGGAAGTTCCCATAATTATTGAAGCAACTTTGTTATTTTCTAGGTTCAAAAGCTCTATAACCTTGAAATACTGCATAACTTCAACAAATGAGGCAAATAAAAATAAATAAATAGGTAAAATCTTAATTTTCTTATCTATAACTCCTCTAATAAAGGTGTACATTAAAATAATTACTAATATATCACCAATATATGGTCTAATAAAGTTATCATGCACGAAAAGCGCTATTAATGCCTCTACTATAAACAAAATTAAAAAAGATATTATATATTTTTATTTATTCTCATATTGTATCCTCTTCTTTATATATTTTTCTAGTTTCTAATATTGTCCAAGTTACCCTTAAGGATACTGGCTATAATTAATATTAACATATTATTACACTAGTTATTAAATTTTTAATATATATTTAGATGCCTAATAATTTGATTCAAGATTTATTTCTAACTCTAGCATCTAGTTGTGATTCTTTATTAGTTAAATTTATTTTCTCCTTGAACAAATTTCTAATTGTGATTCATAAAAGAAAATTACTATTAACCTCTACTAACATATTGATATAGCGTGTATTTTTTCCTATGAGAATATGTGCTAAAACCTCACTCACACTTAAAGGAGCATATATCTTCATTAACAAAGTTGCATAGAGGTACTTAGGAGTACTTTTTGGTCTACTACTATTAAAATTTAGTACGTAATAATTATTATATAACCCTAAAAATATTATATTCCAATATGGTGCTACTAATATAAGTTGTCATAAAAGAAGTTAAGTTAAAAGGAAAGAAATTTACATTCCAATATGTTGCTACTAATATTATTATATACAAAGAAGTTTTATAGAAGATTTACATTTACATTCCAATATGGTGCTACTAATATCAACAGATATTAGAGTTGGTGCTGATGGCGTTACTTAATTTACATTCCAATATGGTGCTACTAATATTCTTTTAGAGAACAAAACAGTGATCATGACAGTGATATTTACATTCCAATATGGTGCTACTAATATCATATATGTTAGATGTAGTTTGTAGTATTATAGTAATATTTACATTCCAATATGGTGCTACTAATATAAGTAAAATATGACAATGCCAGGAACCACGACCTTGATTTACATTCCAATATGGTGCTACTAATATCAAATACTACTGATGCAGTAGGTAGAATTGATAGTGCATTTACATTCCAATATGGTGCTACTAATATTCCATATCCCTTTTCTCTATATAAAGTTTTTCCTCCATTTACATTCCAATATGGTGCTACTAATATTCAGCTAAATTATTCTCTTGCAGTTCTACATCTCCCATTTACATTCCAATATGGTGCTACTAATATATTTCTCGTGAAGGAAATAGATTTAGCGAAAATTATATTTACATTCCAATATGGTGCTACTAATATCATTCAGAATCTTAATTCTAAACTCTTTCATAGCACTATTTACATTCCAATATGGTGCTACTAATATCAATATAAAAAATAATTAAAGCGAGGTTTTAAAAAATTTACATTCCAATATGGTGCTACTAATATGGCTCTTGTAATTCTTGTGTGTGTTATACAACCAACATTTACATTCCAATATGGTGCTACTAATATTTATTCCTCCAAAATTAAACCAGGAGAAATAACTCCATTTACATTCCAATATGGTGCTACTAATATAATAGATGTTGAA
>NZ_ASRV01000203.1 GCF_000401215.1 Clostridium sartagoforme AAU1
TGAAATAGTAATATAATGTTTATTTTGTAGATAATTATGAAGGAGGGGTTAATATTCAAAAGTGTATTAAATGTAGGGAAAGGTTTTCATATATGGAATTATTATTTTCTATATGGTCTTTTTCTAGGGATTGGCAAATAAAATGTAAAAATTGTAATGCTACATTAAAAACTAATAATATATCTAGAATAATTATATCAATATTAATAACACTACCAATATTATTTCAAAAATATTTATTTAACTTTGGCTATAATGCTATAGTGTTATACTTAATATACTTATTATTTGTTATTGTATTAAGTCCATTAATAGTAAGATATAAATTAATATAATAATTAACACTTTTAAACTATTAGAAACTAAAGTCCAGTGCTTTCAAATCACCGGACTTTTAAATTTTAAATATAATATTAACATTATTTTAAAACAGAGCTTTAATTTTAAATGTTAACTAAAAATTGTGAACTGTGAACTGTGCCTTGTGAACTATGAAATACCTGTTCCTTGACACCTGTTACTTGTTTAATATTTTGTTTCCTTCAAATTTCAAAGTGTTGTATAATGATGGTTCTGTATATAGAGTATAGTTTGTATGATATATAACCATACCAGGTTTTGAACCATTAGGTTTCTTTAAGTTTTTTACTTTAGTATAATCCACCGGAACTTTTGTAGAATTTTTAGCCTTACTATAGTAAGAGGCAAGTATTCCAGCTTCTTCCAAAGCTATATCAGATGGATTATCACTACAAAGTATAACGTGTGAACCAGGTATATTCTTTGTATGAAGCCACATATGATTTTTATTTGCAAATTTTAATGTTAAGTAGTCATTTTGAATATTATTTTTACCAATATAAATATCAATTCCATCAGAAGAAATTATATGCATAGGTTTAGAAGATTTATCTTTTTTATTATTCTTACCAGTATTTTTAAATCTTAAATACCCAGTTTCGATCAATTCTTTTTTTATATCATCTATTTCAATATAGCTTTCACAATTTAATATATTTGTCATAACCGAATTTAAGTATTGAAGTTCTTCTTCATTTTTTTCTAATTGTGCCAATGCAGATTCTTCAGATTTTTTTAATTTATTATATTTTTTATAGAAATATTGTATATTTTCAGATGGCGTCTTATTTTCATCTAGTTTTATAGTTAAATACTCCTCTTCTTTATCGCTATAAAAATTTAACAATGATATTTCTTTTAATCCTTTTTTTAGCATATATATATAAGAAGTTAATAAATCACCATTAATTCTATATTTTTCTTTTTCAGCACATTCTTCAAGAATATTTTTTAATTTTTTAGATTTATTATTACATCTATCTATATTAGTTGAAATTAATTTTTGTAAATCTGTAGATCTATTTAAAAGTCTATCCTGCTTATCTTTAACAGTAAAAAATTCATCAAGTAGTTCACTTGGATTTTCAAAAGATATTGAGGAATAGATGTTTTCAAGATTACTTAATTTAATACAATGAAAATCTTTAAAAACTTCATTATCTTTATAGATTTTATATTCAAACTTATTTTCTACATTTTTCATAAAATTTTTAAAGAAATTAAAAATATTTTCTATATTTATGGTATTATTATCTTGTAAGAAATTTTCATATATACACTTTGATAAGGATTTACTTATACCAGTAAATATATTTGAAAATATTCTTTCGTCTATATTAATATCATTATTATTTAAATATGACTGAATATCATTTATTGAAAAATCAAAAGGATTTACTTTGTTAGATGCTGGAGGATATACATAATTTACACCTGGATATAAAACTCTATAAGTATTTATATCAGAAGAAATATGCTTAATACATTCCATAACTTTATTATCTCTTTCTCTAACAAGAGTTATATTACTATGTCTTCCCATAATTTCAATTATCAATATATATTTACTATCAAAGCCTAATTCATCTGTAGATTCAATGTGCAGCTGAATAATTCTATCACCATTTAATTGAGTTATATTTGTAATTTTACCACCAATTAAATATTTTCTCATAACCATAGTAAACATTGGTGCTTGCAAAGGGTTAGGTTTATTTATATTAGTTAAATGTATTCTAGGAAATTTTGAAGAAGCTGAAATTAATAATTTAAGATTTTGTCTATCTTTTCTTAATGTTAAAATTATTTCATCTTTTTCAGGTTGATTAATTTTATCTATTTTACAATTTAATATTGATTTTTTAAAATCATATAATAAACTATATAAGTAGATACCATCAAAAGCCATAAATATCATCCTTTCTTTGGTAATAAGATAAGGATAGTATAACATTTAATTAGTAATTTTATCAATGGGGCATATGCAGTTAATACAAGGGGGAGTTTTGATGAATTTTATAAAAATGCAGGGGTTAGGAAATGATTTTATCTTTATAATAGATAATAAAAATGAATTTATTGATAATGAAATAGAGATTGCAAAGAAGGTATGCGATAGAAGGTTTGGAATAGGGGCAGACGGATTAGTTATAATAAGAAAATCTAATATTGCAGATGCAAAGATGGTAATAATAAATAGTGATGGATCACGTGCAAATATGTGTGGAAATGCAATTAGATGTTTTGCAAAATATTTATATGAAATTAATTCAATAGATAAAAGTATAATAAGTATTGAAACAGGAGATGGAATAAAAAATGTAGAACTTAAAACAAATAATAATAAAGTTGAATTAATAAAAGTAAATATGGGAAAGGCAAGTTTTAGTGGCAAAGATATTCCTTTAAGAAACAAAAAAGAATTAATAAATGAAAAAGTAAAAATAGAGGGAAAAACATATAAATTAACAACATTGTTAATGGGTGTGCCACACACTATTCTAATTAATAATAATGATGAACATACGATAGAAGAAGGAAGAATTATAGAAAAATATAATTTGTTTATTGATGGTACAAATGTTAATTTTATCAAGATAATTGATAAAAAAAATATAGAAGTAAGGACTTGGGAAAGGGGTGCCGGAGCAACTTTAGCTTGTGGAACTGGATGTTGTGCATCAGTAGTAGCATTAAAAAAACTAGGATTATGTGATGATAAAGTTAAAGTAAAAACATTAGGTGGAAGTTTAGAAGTTGAAGTTGTAAATGACGAAGTATATATGATAGGGGCTGCAGACTTTATTTGTAAAGGGGAACTATATTAATTAAAAGAGGTAAAATATGAATACAAAGAAAATAAGGAGAATTTTCCTTGTTAACTTTATTTTAATAATAGCTATATTGTTATATGGCTGTACAAAAGAAGCTGAAATAGAGGAAAATAAAATCAATATTTTAAATGGAGCAATAGCTATAGAAAATTCAGGACAATATAAAATTTATAATTTAATAAATAATAAATATGAAAAAGTAGATACAGAATATGTAATTACCTCCTATGACTTAAAAAGTGGAAGCTTTATTTATAGTGAAAATGGAGAATATAAAACAAAACATTCAGGAAAAGAAGAATTAATAGAAGACAATAAAACAGTTATTTCACCTAAGATATCTGAAAATGGTAAATATGTAGCATACTTCACAAAAGAAGTATACCTAAATTTAAAAGTAAAAGATTTAGTAAATAATAAAAATATATCAATAAATAGTAATGTAGCTATTTCAGGAAGTCTAATGGATTGGTTAGACGAAAAAAATTTAGTTTATTATGGTGTAGATAATAATAAAAATAATGGTATATTTATTTATAATGTTGAAGAAAAACAGGAAAAACTTTTATATAAAATAGATTTAGGTTATGTAGAATTTTTAAAGAGCTTAGATAATGGAGTAGTATTTTTACAAGAGAAGGAAGGCAAACAAAAAATATTTAAAATTATAGATTCAAGTGGAAAAGCTATAGATATAATTGAAAATGTTATGGATGTTAGTGATGTTGAAGTCACATCTCAAGGTATATTTATATTAGGAAAATTACAGGATAATAATTATTCATTATATAAAATTAATGATGGGAAAGCTAAAAGATTAGTTTATGATTTCCCACAATTAATAAATTTAGATAAAGGCCTTTCGAAAGATAAAAATGGAAATATAATTTTATTGGAGGAGACATCCCTAATCAAGAAAAGATTTATGTTTGTGAAGATGATACTATAAGCACAATACACGAGAGTTCTGGATCATATAACTTTATTGATTGTAACTAGAAAGATTTATAAGTAAAATTATAAATCTTTCTTTTTTATACTTATAAAAATGTATATTTTGCTAAAAATGGATATTAATTTAGATGGTGATTTAATATGAACATTTTTAATTTTGAAATGGATGAAATAAATATAGAAACAGCTAGAAAATTAAATAAATATAAAGCTATAGAAAATAAATCTTTACCTATAAATATTAAAGAAGATTTTATAATAGTATTATCTTCAGAGGATGTTTTGGAAAATAAAGAGGAAGTAGAGTTTTTATTTAATAAAAAAATAAAAATAATAAAAGAGAGTAAAGAATTTATTTTAGATTTAATAGAAAAAATCTTTTTAGGGGAACGAGAAGAGCTTTTTGAAATTATATTAGCTAAAGCCATAAGTTTAAATGCATCAGATATTCACTTTGAGCCACAAGAAGAGGATATTTTTATTAGATTTAGAGTTGATTGGAGTTTTAATAGATTTTACAAAGATAA